>DAOVWR010000107.1 GCA_030636545.1 Mycoplasmatota bacterium | reverse complement strand
TGCAATTTTACTTCTGAAAATCAACAAAATATATAATAAATGGCATTGGAACAAGAATCCCGAAAGCAAGAACAATTACACCATTTAATAATAGATTGATTCCTAGATTATTTAAAACAAATATTAAAATTACAGCAATTATGATTGTATTGATAGAAATAGGAAAAAGTTGATTTTTATTAAGTTTTAATTCCCTTCCACATGTTTTACATTTTTGAGAGATTAACCACCACAATTTAACTTTTAATAAAGAATCTACATTTGCTTTGCATGTTGGACATTCTTTCATAACATCAACTCCCTCTTTTAGTATTTTAACATATTTAAAGAAACCAGTAAATGACTTTATTAATACGGTCTGAAATCCGGTGTGCACCATTTTAAGTAAATAAAAAAGCAACTAAACCCTCTTAATGGCTTAGTTGCTCTATCTTTATAGTGGCAGGAGTACAGGATTTGAAGCCGTACAAACGGTGTTGGAGACCTAAAATACAGATAATCAAAGTTTTGTTAAAATCATATATCCAGAACAATGTGAAACAATATTAATGCTAAAACTGTAAAATTCTTCAAGTTTATTCATATATTCTTTATAAATCGGATAATACTCATCATCATCCCATGAATTCGCATATTTAGTTTTAAGAGTATCCATTTTGCTTTTATTTATGCTCATCACATCACCAATATATATTTTTCCATTTATATGCAATCTATCCAATAGAGCAATTAACAAAGAAAACTGTTCATTTTTGTTAAGGTGATGTATTGAATAAGAAAAAACTATACAATTAAAAGACTTGTTTCCAATTAATTCTATACTATCAAAAAAAGTTGAATTAAAAAAAGTCGCTTCAGGCATTTTTCTTTTTGCAATATCAATCATTTCTTCAGAAAAATCTATACCAGTAATTTTATAACCTTCATTATACAACTCTTCTGAAATCATACCAGTACCTATTCCCATTTCTAAAATGGATTCAGGTTTCGTATTTTTTATTAATGAGACTATTCCTCTTCTTATTTCACTATATCCTGCAAAAGGATATCTGTTTGACTTGTCAGTATTTTTAACATCTTTCTCATAATGACTTGACCATTCATCAAATAAGGTCGAAGAACTCGACTTATGTTTTTCCATATAAACACCTCCAAAGTTTCTCATATGAATTATATCACAAAAAAAGAAGGCAGTAAATATACCTTTCGAAAGGTGTGAAACCCCGGTGTGCACCTTTTTTACGTAAATAAAAAAACAACTAAATGTCATAAATGACCTAGTTGCTTTATCTTTATAATGGCAGGGGCGGAGAGGATCGAACTCCCGTAGACGGTGTTGGAGACCGCTGCATAACCATTTTGCTACGCCCCTGTAAATGGTGGAGGGGGACGGATTCGAACCGCCGAACCCTAAGGAACAGAGTTACAGTCTGTCGCGTTTAGCCTCTTCGCTACCCCTCCAACATGGCGACTATAAATCCTTACTCTTTTTAGCGCTATTTCATTATAGCAAAGTCATTTTTAAAAAGCAACTATTAAAATCTATAAATTACTAAATACTGTATTTAATCTTATAGTAATAAGGCTAATGATTTAGATTATGGAATGATTAAACAAAGGACAATTCAATTGAATTGTCCTTTTAATTTATAACGCTACATCGTATCCTTTTGATTCTATTATTTCAATTACTTGTTCTTTTGTTTTATCTTTTAAGTCTACTTCTACTGTTTTAGTAAGTAAATCTATTTCTACTTTATCAAATCCATTTTCATTTAATGCTTTTCTAATTGTCATTTCGCAGTGCCCACAAGTCATGTTAGTTACGTTAACTTTCATCATGTCACCTCCTTCTATTTTAAATTCTGGTAATTTATATCCTTTTAGTCTTAAAGCATTCAAGACTACCATTATTGATGAGAATGCCATAGCCGCTGCGGCTATTACCATACTTAGTCTTCCTGTTGCTGCCATTGGGATTGCTACTAAATTATACGAGAAAGCCCAGAAGAAATTTTGATAAATGTTTGTCATTGTTGCTTTTGACATATCAATTGCTTTTAATACTAAACCTAAATCGTGGCTCATTAATGTTACATCAGATGAATCAATTGCGATATCAGTTCCACTACCCATCGCAAAACCTACATCAGCAAGTTTCAAAGCGGGAGCATCATTAATCCCATCTCCTACGAAAGCAACCACTTTTCCTGTTGCTTGTATCTCAGCAATTATCTGTGCCTTCTCATGTGGTAAGACACTTGCGTAAACATTATCTATTCCTAGTTCTTTAGCAATAGCGTTAGCAACAATTAAATTATCCCCAGTAATCATATAAGGCTCTAATCCGCGTTTTTTCATTTCTGATATCACTAGTGGAGATGTATCTTTTATTTCATCTCTAATAGCGTACAGAGCAACTACTTCATTATCTATTACGATAAAATTAGTTGTCTTAGCTTCACTAAGTAAACTATTATATTCTGTCTCGTATTCTTTATATTCTAATTTTAAATCTTCTAATATTTTCTCAGATCCAATATACACTTCTTTTCCTAATACTGTAGCTTTAATACCTTTACCATCTATCACTTCAAAGTTAGATACTTTTAATACACTAGCTTCGTTCATCTCACCATATTCTTTAACTGCCTGGCTAATTGGATGAGTTGATTCTTTTTCAATACTGTAGATAATATCTAATACTTCTTTGTTTCCTGTGAAGTTAGTCACGATTGGTTTTCCAATTGTTAGTGTTCCTGTTTTATCAAAAGCTATTGCTTCAATCTTTTTAGCTAATTCGAAGAACTCTCCACCTTTATATAGGATATGGTTTTGAGCTGCCTTTCCGTTACCTACTAATATACTTGTCGGTGTTGCTAAACCAAGAGCGCAAGGACAACTAATAACCAATATTGCAACTGTTCTTTCAAAAGCAATACTGAAATCAAAGCCCAGCACAGCGAATTGAACTATAAAGTTTAATATCGCTATTGATACAACGATAGGCACAAAATAAGCTGCTATATTATCCGCCGTTCTTTGAATAGGAGGTTTCGCCGCACTAGCTTCTTCTACTGTGGAAATTATTTGGCTAAGCAAAGTATCACTACCTATACGCGTTGCTTCAATAATTAGTTTTTCCCTTAAGTTAATTGTTGCTCCAATAACATCTGAGCCACTTTTCTTTTTAATTGGAATACTTTCCCCAGTTATCATTGATTCATCAATATAACTGGTACCTGATACTACCTTACCATCAACCGGAATCTTTTCATTTGCTAAAACGATTATTTGATCTCCTAATTCTACTTCATCAATATTAATCATCTTTTCAATTCCATCGACGATAACTCTTGCTTCTTTAGC
>DAOVWR010000047.1 GCA_030636545.1 Mycoplasmatota bacterium | reverse complement strand
CTTGTGTGAAATATAAGCAACTATTTAATCGCTTAGATAAGTTCACTATTTTCCACTCATGAAGTCTTTAAGTTTCTTAGATCTTGATGGATGTCTTAGTTTACGTAAAGCCTTAGCTTCTATTTGTCTGATTCTCTCACGAGTAACACCAAATTCTCTTCCAACTTCCTCTAATGTTCTACTACGACCGTCCAGTAATCCAAAACGCATTCTTAAGACTTTTTCTTCACGGTCTGTAAGTGTTTCTAACACATTATCGAGTTCTCTTTTAAGCATTATTTTAGACGTAAACTCCATTGGAGTAAGCGTATCATGATCAGGTATAAAATCACCAAGACTTGAATCTTCTTCTTCACCTACTGGTGACTCTAAAGAGATAGGTTCTTGAGCTACTTTTTGAATTATTTGAACTTTTTCAACAGTGATCCCCATTCTCTCTGCGACTTCTTCAGGACGAGGTTCACGCTTTAACTCTTGAATTAATTGGCGTTGAGTACGTACTAATTTATTAATAGTTTCAACCATATGTACAGGAATTCTGATTGTTCTAGCTTGATCAGCAATCGCTCTTGTAATTGCTTGTCTGATCCACCATGTAGCATATGTAGAAAACTTAAATCCTTTAGTGTGGTCAAACTTTCCAACTGCTTTCATAAGTCCCATATTACCTTCTTGAATTAAATCTAGGAATTGCATTCCTCTACCAACATATCTTTTCGCAATTGAAACTACAAGTCTTAAGTTTGCTTCTACTAATTTATTTTTAGCAAGCTCACCTCTAAACATAATTTCTTCTACGCCTTTTTTATATTCAGGAGTGATTTCTTCTCCTAATAATACTAGTTCATCGAATTGTTCTCTTGCTACTTTTGCGTTTGCAATATCGATTGCTAGTTCAACTTCTTTTGCTGCCACTAGCAAATCAACTCTCCCTATTTCTTTTAAATACATTCTAACAGGGTCATCTACTTTGATTGATATTTGACTTTCAAAAGATTTATCATGAAGTAATTCTTCCTCAATATCTTTAGTAAAATTTAGATCTAATACGATACTTGGATCTAAATCATCTTCAGAGTCATCATCTAAATTACCATGTTTATCAGCCACATCCTGTTTAGTGATATCATAACTCACCATTTCATCTTCACTCACAACATCGACTTGTCTTTTTTCAAGTTCAGAAGTTATAATATCAAAATCCTCAGAATCTTCAACAACATATTTAAGAATTTCCTTTACTGCTAAATACCCTTTTACTTTATTGATATCAACTAACTCTTGAATAATCTTATCTTTGTCCATGCTTTGCCTCCTTAAAATTAGTATCTCTATATTTTGCTAACTCGATCTTTTCAGTAGCTGTTTCGGCAGCTCTGATTTTTTCTTCTAGTTCAGTTTGAATTAGGAAATTCAAATAGTCCTGAATAGTTCCAATAAGATCTTCATATTCTTTATCGAATAACATAATCATCTTATTTTTTACCTTTGTATTGTAAAAATGTAATTGTTCTTCGTTTAGAATATTTACAAGCTCATCTTCACTGATATCAGAATTCTTATTATCTTCTAAATTCTTATAATGTGTATCTTCGATCAAGTGTTTAATATCTCTAGTCATTGAATTTATATAAAATATTTCCCCAAATTCAGCATTAAATTTAAGAACATACTTAATATCACTTAAAAAGTAACATAACAATCTTCTCTCTGCGAAAAGATACTTTGAATCAATTGGAATAGCTCGTTTAAATCTATCACCAGCTACGTGGATATTCTTTCTTGTATATTGATTGAAATCTTGTCTTACCGATTCAACAGAAACAGATATATCAGTTGCTAAACGCTTAATATATCTTTCTATTATCGTATTTGATGTATTCTTAATTAAATCAAAGATTGTTTTCTTAAAGCGTTCAATATCAATCATTTTAGCATGATCAATTCCCATGTTATTTTGGATATACGAAAATTCAATCTTATCCATCCATTTTTCGTTAATGAAACTGTTTAGTTTCTCAGCTGAATATTTACTAAGATAATCATCTGGATCTAAGTTATCTGGTAATAGCACTATTTTTACTTGCATATTTTCTCTTTCAAACAACTTAATAGCTCTAGTAGTTGCTTCAATTCCAGCAGAATCACCATCGTAACAAATTGTTACATTGCTTGTATATTTTTTCATAATTTTTACTTGTTCAGTTGTTAATGATGTTCCCATTGAAGCAACACTCTCTTTAATATTAGCTCGATATGCTGCAATAACATCCATATACCCCTCAAATAAGACGACACGGTTGTTTTTCTTGATTTCATTAATCGCATTGCTCAAGTTATAAACAACTCTACTCTTAGTAAATACGACCGTTTGTGGACTATTTATATATTTAGGTGAATCTTTATCTGTTTGTAAGTAACTTCTCCCAGAAAATCCCACTGTATTTCCTCGTTCATCTAAAATAGGAAATATAATTCTTTCTCTAAAAAGATCATAAAAAGATTTAGTTTTACTTTGTTTTACTAACCCTAAATCATGTAAGTCAGAGACCAAAATACCTTTCTCAGTTAATGTTTTGTATAATACATCAAACTCAGTAGGAGACAATCCAATATTGAAAGCATTAATAACATCATCTTTAATTCCTCTATCAACTAAGTATTGTTTTGCAATTATACCTTGCTTAGTACTTGATAAGTATAACTTATAAAGATTTTCAGCATCACGATTAATCTCAAAATACTTTTTATGAGGATTTTCTCTTTTATATGTACCAAAATCTAAATCTATATTTGCTTTTATAGCTAAATCTTCAACTGCTTCGACAAAAGTAAGATTTTCTGTTTTCTGTTTAAAGGTAATCGCATTACCCTTTTCACCACAAGAAAAACATGTATATATTTTTCTTTCAGGCTCCACTGAAAACGAAGGTGTTTTTTCATTATGAAAAGGACACAAACCAAAATAACTCTTTCCTTTTTTAGAAAGAGAAACTTTTTCAGATATAATATCAACTATATCTGTTTTTTGTAAGACTTCTTTAATAACCTCTTCACTTATTTTTGGCATTTAATCACCTAATAGTATAGTTTTTCCATTAAATATGGAATTAATTCTTCTTTAGTTAACGTAATTTGTTTCATTGTATCTCTGTCTCTTAATGTAAAGATATTATCTTTCACTGCAAGATCATCAATTGTAAGAGCAAACGGTGTACCAATTGCGTCTTGACGACGATATCTTCTTCCGATTTTTCCTGATTCATCATATGTAACAGTAAAATATTTACTTAAATAAATTAACATTTCATCAGCTAGCTCTTTATGATATTTCTTTATTAATGGAAATACCGCAATTTTATATGGAGCTAAACTAGGTAATAATTTAAGATTTATTCTTTCTTCATCATTTTCTAGTTTCTCAATAGTATGAGCTGAAGATAAAATCGCTAAGAATAGTCTCTCTACTCCAAGTGATGGTTCAATAACATAAGGTAAATACTTTTCATTCGTCACTGGATCTAAATACATCAATGATTGTTTAGAATGTTCTTGATGTTGACGTAAATCATAATCTGTTCTTGAAGCAATTCCCCATAATTCATCAAATCCCCAAGGGAATCTGTATTCAATATCAGTTGTTGCGTTCGAATAATGAGATAATTGTTTTAATTCATGATCTCTTAGCTTTATATTGTCAGGATGAAGTCCTAAAGATAATAAAAACTCATAAGATTCATTTCTCCAATAATCAAACCATTTCATTTCTTCACCGGGCTTAGTAAAGAATTCAAGTTCCATTTGTTCAAATTCTCTTGTTCTAAAAATGAAGTTGCCTGGTGTAATTTCATTTCTAAATGATTTCCCGATTTGTCCAATTCCAAAAGGAACTTTCTTACGAGAAGTTCTTTGAATATTTTTAAAATTTAAAAATATTCCTTGTGCTGTTTCAGGACGTAAATATATATCATTATTAGAGTCACTTACAACTCCTTGACTTGTTTTAAACATTAAGTTAAATTCTCTTATTTCAGTATAATCTAGCGCTCCACAGTTCGGACAAACAATTTTATTTTCTTTAATATATTCTATCATTTGTTCTTTAGTCCAACCATCAGCAACAATTGAATTATCACTAAAATCTTCAATTAGTTTATCTGCGCGGTGTCTTGTATTACATTTTTTACAATCAGTTAAGGGATCACTAAATCCCCCAATATGTCCACTTGCTTCCCAAGTTTTTGGATTTAAAAGAATTGAACTGTCTAGTCCAACATTTAAATTATTTTCTTGAATAAATTTTTTCCACCAAGCTTTTTTTATATTATTTTTTAGTTCTACACCTAGCGGACCATAATCCCATGTGTTAGCTAGACCACCATATATTTCACTACCTTGATAAACAAAACCGTAGTTTTTAGCGTAGTTAACTAAATCTTCCATTTTTATAAAACTCATATTATTCCTCCTGGGATTCAAATTTAGACATAATTATGCAGTTTATATTATACCACAAAATCAAAAAAAAGAGGCAAGCTCTTTTTAGTATTTTTGTAATTGCAGCAATATATTTCTTGATTTTGTCTTAAAACTTACATATTGCTCAAATAATTGATCGATAATATGTCTAATAATTACTCTTTCAGTGTTTGCTAATTCGATGTTCTCATACTCATTAATATCTAAATAATACATTTTACTTAGTAGTGAGAATATATCACTATTATAAGACTGTTGATTAAGATTTAGATGTTCCTTACAAACCAATCCTCCACTATCTACACTAAAGACTAAGAATTCATTTTTGTTACAAATGTTGCAGTGTTTAAAATTAAGTCCATAGCCAAGAAAATATAGTAATTTTAATTCAAAGATAAAACTTAAAATCTCAGAATCATTTTGTTCATTAAATAAAACAAATAGTCTTTTTAAAAAATCAAACATTTTAGGATGATCTGAATCTTCAGAAATGGTGTTATTTACTAATTCCATAATATGATTTAAATAAGTATACGCTAGTATATCTTTTTTTATTTCTGGAAAATCATTTAATAATTCTCCCTCTTTTAAAGAAGGAAAACTTCCTTTTGAGAAAGTGAGATTAATTAAATTACCGTTTTGACTTAGAAAACGGTTAATCGAATTCATCTTCTTTACGCCATGAGCAATAACACTTTGCAAGCCCTTAGCTGTGTATAAATATAATATTTTACTACTATCCTTATAATCTATTGATTTTAAGACAATAGCTTCTGTAAACTCCATTTAATCACCTTCTACAGTTCTTCTTCATACCCGAAATTTCTTAAGTGAAAATCTTTATTGCGCCAATTTTTTATAACTTTACAATGTAAATCCAAATATACTTTAGTACCTAGTAAGTATAAAATATCTTTTCTAGCTAAAGTTCCAATTTCTTTAATCATACTTCCACCTTTACCTATAATAATTCCTTTTTGAGATGATCTCTCAACAATTATTGAGGCGTGAATATTTAAAAGATTAGGATTGACATCATCTTTTTTAATATATTCTATTAATACCATCACAGAATGAGGAATTTCTTCTCTTGTTAAATGAAGAACTTTTTCTCTTATTAGTTCGCTAATAATAAATCTTTCTGGGTGATCTGTGACTTGATTATCCGGATAATACTTTGGTCCTTCTTCAAGTTCATTTTCTATATCAACAAGAAGTTTATTTAAGTTATCTCCTCTTAAAGCGCTAACTGTGAAGATTCCTTTAAAATTGTAACGTTGTTTAAATTTATCAATATAGTGTTTCAATGGAACAATATCTTTTACTAAATCAACCTTATTAACAATTAGAAATACTGGTACTTTAACATTTTCCAGTAAATTAATAATGAATTGATCGCCCTTACCAAAATATTGATCACTATCAACCATATACATAATTAAATCAACACGGTTCAACGTGTTGATTGCTGCTTTTGTCATTAATTCACCAAGTTTGTGTTGTGGTTTATGGATACCAGGAGTATCAATAAAAACAATTTGTGAATGTTCTGTTGTATAAATACCTGAAATATTATTTCTGGTAGTTTGAGGTTTGTCTGAGGTAATCGTAATCTTTTTTCCTAAAACATTATTAAGAAAAGTTGATTTACCAGAATTTGGTCTACCAATTATAGTAACAAATCCTGATTTAAACATTATAAGTCATCCTCTGTAAAGGCATGTGGTAATAAATCTTTATTTAATACTGTTTTAATTTCACCTTTATTATTTGTCATATGAACCGGTGCATCTGCAGGCATAAGTTCAATCATTACTTGACGACAAGATCCACATGGTGATACAAAGTATTCTTGATCTGTAGTTAGTAATATTTCTGCGATATCATCTTTCTTAATACCTTTGCTATACGCTGTAGTTAAAGCATTTCTTTCCGCACATAAAGACAACCCATATGCTGCATTTTCAATATTCACTCCTGTAATCACTTCACCATTTTTCATTTTCAATGCTGCCGAAACTCTAAAGTTTGAGTACTTAGAATACGAATGCTTTAAAGCACCTTTTGCTTCTTCATATAATTTATTCATGTTTTCACCTACCTGTTTAGTTTTGCTTTATATAGTATTTGATTTTGTAAATTAATCATTTCTTTTTCTTCATCTTCATTTTGATGATCATAGCCAAGAGAATGAAGAAATCCGTGAACTACTAGAAACCCAAGTTCTCTATTAAAGGAATGCTCCAAACTGTTTGCTTGTTCTTCACATTTAGGAATTGATATAAAAATATCTCCTAAATTATTTAAATAGCCATCTGGAAATGTTAAAACATCTGTTACCTTATCAATCTTTCTATATGTTTGATTCAATTTTAGAATCTCAGCATTATCAATTAAGATAATATTTATTGATTTATTTCTAATTTGAAGCTTGTTTTCTGCGGTTGTAAGGACTTTATTTATTAAATTAGTATAATCTTCCTGATTATAATTATTAACGATATTAGCTTTCATATTCTTCATACTTTTCTAAGACTTTTTGAACTAATGGATGTCTAATAACATCAATTCTTTCAAAACGAATAATCTTTATCCCCGCAACACCATCAAATAATCTAATGGCATTAACTAACCCACTCTCGATTTTTTTAGGTAAATCGATTTGGGTAATATCTCCTGTTACAACCATTTTTGAATTAAACCCAAGTCTTGTTAAAAACAACTTCATTTGATTATATGTTGTATTTTGTGCTTCATCTAAAATTACGTAAGCATTTTCTAGTGTTCTCCCTCTCATATAAGCTAAGGGAGCAATTTCGATAACGCCTTTTTCAATTAAATCTTCTATTTGTTTTTTACCTAACACTTCATAAAGTGCATCATATAAAGGTCGCAAGTAAGGATCAACCTTCTCTTTTAAATCACCTGGTAAAAACCCAAGATTCTCACCAGCTTCAACAGCTGGTCTAGTTAAAATGATTTTCTTAATATCTCCCTCTCTTAATTTAGAAAGAGCATTTACAACAGCAACATAAGTTTTACCAGTTCCGGCTGGGCCGATTGAAAAAACTAAGTCGTTATTATTAATTGCTTTGATATAATTAGCTTGATTAATTGTTTTAGCATAAATAGGTTTTCCAGCATGTGTTTTAGTAATTAATAATCGATTAACATAAATATCAACAATTTCTTCTTTATCCTTGTTTTTAGCTAAACTAGCTATATAAATGATATCCCTCTCAGAGATAATTATATTGTTATTTGCGATTAAAATAAGTGTTTCAAAGATTTTTTCTAATAAGCTAATTGTTTCTTTATTATTTGTCGATACGAAAATATCTTCACCTTTAGTGAAAATTTTAATATTAAATAACGAATTTAGAACTTTTAAGTTCTTATCATTACTTCCCATTACTACTCTAAAACTATTCATATTGTGGAATTGAATAACCAATTTTCTTAAATCAACCAATTTACCAAGCCTCCAGTCATTTTCTAAATGTATTATAACATAATATCTATTTTTTGAGAAAAAAATAACGGTATATTATACCGTTATCTGTTATTTATTTCCTCTTTTTTGATTTGCTTTTTGTTTGATTTTTTTAGAAATACTAGGTTTTACATAATATTCTCTTTTACGAGCTTCTTGCAGGGTACCTGAACGTGAAACATCGCGTTTAAATCTTCTTAACGCGTCTTCTATCGATTCATTATCTCTAATAACAGTTTTTGCCATGAGGTCTCCCTCCTTTCGCTCTATAATTTCCGTATATATAATATCAAATTCCTGTTTGTTTGTAAAGTTTTTTAGCAAAAACCTTTGTTTTTAGTGGATTTATAGTATAAATGCCTCATATATGGTATTATTATTGTATTAAAAATCAGGATGGAAGTGATAAAATGACTATTGATAGTATATTTCAATTAGCAATGGATAATTTAATATATACTGGTATCATACTTAATGTTGTTGGCTTTATTATATCTAGAATATGGAAAGCATATAGAATCCATTTAGGTACTAAGAAATATGTTAAAAAAGCACAAAAACTCCGTATGAAAAAATGGAATGGGATTCAATTAGTTGATAAAATTCATAAGAAAAGAAAAAGAGGAACTAACTCATATATTAAACTGAAAGGTAGCGGAAAAAAACTCGTTAAGAAGTATTTTTCTTACAAACGTAAAGAACTTCCAGTTATAACTAAATACTCTTATAGTAAATTATTGAAGAAATCTAGTGATAAACTAATTATTTACATAAGAAACGAAAGAAAAATCATCAAAAAAGTTAATATTAAAAAAGGAGTAAAGAATATTAT
>DAOVWR010000016.1 GCA_030636545.1 Mycoplasmatota bacterium | reverse complement strand
ATCCTTTAAAGTTTATTAAAACACCACTGAAGTTGAGGCATTACATTCCCCTTATTTTTGTTATAACACTTCCAATTAGTATTTGGGTGTATCTTCCAGTTGCTATTTTCTTCTCTTTTCAGATTGCTCGCAAAAAACAAGCTTGGAGATATTTCTTTGCTTTACCTATTGTTTTTGCTTCTAGACATATCGGCTATGGCATAGGATCAATTTGGGGATTAATAAAAATTTTAATATAATAATCTATGGACAAAAGAAAACAACAAGAAGCTTCATTTCACAATACAATAAGAAGTGATAATGTAAGCGAACATTTAATATCTAATAGGAAATTTTATTCTATTGCTCGAAAGAATAATGAGTTTGTTAATAACTATTTAACAGAAAATTGTTTAGGCAAAAGAGTTTTAGACTATTGTTGCGGCAATGGAGAAACTACAATTTACTTAGCCAAAAGAGGAGCTGAAGCAATAGGGATTGATATTTCAGATACTTCAATCAGTAATGCTAAAAAAAGTATTCATAAAAATGCTTCTTTCTTTGTAATGGATGCTGAGAATTTAAACTTTGAAGATAATTATTTTGATATAATTGTCTGTAATGGTGTCCTACATCATCTTGATATAAATAAGGCTTATATGGAACTCTCAAGAGTTCTGAAGCCTGATGGAATAGTCATTTGTGACGAGCCATTAGCATATAATCCTATATTTCAACTATACAGAAAATTAACTCCTCATTTAAGAACTGATTGGGAAGCTGAGCATATCTTGACTAAAGAATCAATAAATTTAGCCAGCAGATACTTTGGCAAAAAAGAAGAAAGATTTTATCACTTAGCTACCTTACTAGCTGTTCCTTTTCGAGGATTGCCAGGATTTAATATTCTATTAAAGTTTTTAGAAAGAGTAGATTCATTGTTATTAAAGATACCATTCGTCAAATGGATGTCTTGGCAAGTAGTCTTCACTCTCTCGAAACCAAATAAATTAGCCCAGGAAGCACGTAAGTTCTGGTATTCTAACACTCTAGGAACTTTTAAATTAGACGAAGAAAAAATTAGTAGGAAAACCATATTCACTCATGGAGGTCCTAATCCTAAGTTTACTTGTCCTATTTGTCAGAAAAGCGAATGGTTGTCTAGGATTAAACAAAAGGATATCTTTGTTCCTCATGATTGTTCTCAATCAAAAGAATGTCAAACATTATGTTCTCATCAAGGAAACGAACTATGGACTCACGAACACCAAAACTTTGATTTCTTTTCTGGATGTAATCCTAATTTACCAGCACCTAAATGCTTATTCTTGAATGATGTACCAAGTAGAAATTATAAAAAGTATTTTACTCCTTGCTGTGACCAAGGAGGTCGTGTTTTTCGCAGACAATGGGCTTATTCTTGTCAGGTAGATATGGTACGAAAACCAGTTAATATAAATTGGGATAATTATGATTTCTTATTTATAGATATTAGCGGATGTGAGCAAAGATTTACTCGCCCAAATATTCCTATCATTCTGTATGGACATGAAAGTTGGGCTGAACCTAAAAAATATCAAGAAATAATTGATTGGCTAAAGCCTGATATATTTATGACTTCTTATCCAACTCAATGGAAAGAAAATTATAGATTCCCTTCTAAAACCAAGATAGCTTTCTATCCTCTTTTCTCTTCACGCTTCTTTGCTAGACCAAATTTAAGTGATAAAAGACTTGATTTATTAGTTATCGGAGCTACTTGTGCTCCTGTATATAAAGCAAGAGTTGATTTAGACAGACAAATTTCTAAACTTGCTGGCTATAAGATTGAGTTCTCTCATTTGTTAGGATATAAAGGAGCAAGACAAAAGAAAGAGAATTATCATTATCTGAATAAATGGTCTGAATATCTATCGTCAGCAAGATATGTAGTATTTGGCAAGATAATCGATCCAAGAAAACAGGCTCTATTCTTCAAGTATTATGAAACTTTAGGTTCTGGAGCAATACCTATTTTTCACGAAGTACCAGATTTAAAGCTATTAGGAGTAAATCCATTCGAGCATTATATTCCTCTTTCTGAAATAGAAAATAATAATGACAGACTAACTTACTTCTTAGACCACTATGAAGACTATAAATATATTGCTAAAAATGCTGTAAAATGGTTTAATAAAGTATCAGATGGAATGCTCTTCAATGGCTTTGAAGAAAATATTAGACAAATTACAAACTATAAATACCCTAAAAGAATAATTTAATATGAACAATTACGATAATAATATTCCAGGAGAAATGACTTTAGAAGAATTAAACTGGTTATACCAAACAGCTAAAAAAATGAATAGTGTTGTTGAGATAGGAAGTTTAAACGGAAGAAGTGCTTATGCTTTATTAAATGGCTGTAAGGGAAAAGTCTATGCTGTTGATACCTTTGAAAGACCTGGCACATACGATGCTTTTTCTAAGAATGTAGGACATTTCGAAAATTTAAGAGTATATAAAATGAAAAGTTTAAAGGCTGCTAAAGAATTTAAAAACAAATCTATTGATATGGTTTTTATCGATGCAAATCATTCTTATGAAGCAGTTAAAGCTGATATTAAAGCATGGCTACCAAAAACTAAAAGACTAATCTGTGGACATGACTATGAACCAGAACAGTGGCCTGGAGTTGTAAAAGCAGTTAATGAAAAATTTAATAAAGTAAAAAGTATTCCTAATATTTGGTTTTATGAATTACCTAATTAAAGCAATATTACAAAAAATATGGAAAAGAATATATCCATATAGTGGATTAATCGAAATAGGTCTTTATATTTTGCTTTTGATAACAATGTTTTATTTAGTAATGTTTACAGATGTTATTTTTAAAACTCCACCACCAACTTGTTAATTAATTAAATTAATTTAAAAATTATGGCATTCAGTAACTATATCCATCTTGAAATGATTGTTGTCATCCCATGGATGGCATTTATAACATATTTATTAATTAAAATCGCATATAGAAAATGAAAGTTCCAATAGTAAATTACTCATTAGCTTATCAAAAAATAAAGCCTGAAATAGACGAGGCTATCCAAGATTGTTTAAGTAGAGGAGATTTGATTCTAAGAAAAGATGTAGAAGAATTTGAAAGCAATCTAGCTAAGTTTATCGGAAAAAAGTATGCTGTGGGATTAAATAGTGGCACAGATGCTCTACTTCTCTCTTTAATGGCTCTTGGTATTGGAAAAGGAGATGAAGTCATAACCAATTCTTATACTTTTGTTGCCACAGTACAAGTTATTCAACAACTAGGAGCTACTCCTGTTTTAACTGATATAAACGAAGACTGGATTAATTATATAACACCAAAGACTAAAGCGATCATTCCAGTCCATATTGCTGGCAAAGTTTCTCCTTGGACTTCTGATAGCATACCAATGGTTGAAGATGCTTGCCAAGCAATCGGGTCAAAAGAAGTTGGAAAAGGAGTTACACAATGCTGGAGTTTCTATCCAGCAAAAATATTGGGTTGCTATGGAGATGCTGGAGCAATAACAACCAATGATAGAAACATCTATAACGAAATCAAAGAATTAAGAAACCATTATAAAAAGGATTATTCAAAATGGGGTATCAATTCAAGAATGGATAATCTACAAGCAGCGATTTTAAACGTAAAAATCAGGTATTTACCTGAAGCTATTAAAAGACGAAGACAGATAGCAGAAGAATATAAATGGTTTTTGAAAGCAGTTATAGAAGTTGAAACACCAGTTATTCAGAAAGGACAAGTATGGCAAGACTTTATAATTAGAGCAGAACAAAGAGATAAACTTTATGATTTCTTAAAAAGGAATGGGATTGAAACAATAAAAAATGAATATTCTTTCCCTATACCAAAACTTCCTCAGACAATTAAGTATGAGAAAGAAACTCTACGTTTACCAATTTATCCAGAATTAACAGATAATCAGGTATCATTTGTTATTGAAAAGATAGAAAAGTTCTATTCTTAATGTTATTTATTAGCTTCATCTAAATTCTCCTTTGCCTTTGTCATTCTTCCACTCCAGAAAAATACTGCTGAAAAGCAAAGTATTGTTAGATTCTGGTTTTGATTTCCCCAAATTTGGTCAATGCAGAATGCTGTCGTAATGATTATACTAAGTATAAGCATTGCTGTCTTACACCTTGAGCTATGGAAAGCACTCCAGAAACCGTGTTGTATTTGTTCGTTTGTCATAATTTTGTTCTACTTGGTTTATTCTTCGACCTTTTTATCTTCTATTGGTTTTAATACCTCTTCTAATTTTTCTAATTCTTGCATTAAGATTACTTTTAGTTGAACTAATATCTCTGCTTCTTTTCCTTGTAGTTGAGTTCTATTTAGAAAAACTATAAGGTTTTTGATTTGTTCGTTTGTTAAATTCATAATTTTGTTTTAATTAATTAAAATACATCTTTCCACGTATCGCCCACATTCTGTTTAATTCCAGTAACATCCTTCCACGAATCACCGATATTGATTTTCATAGATTCAACATTTTTCCACGAATCAGAAATATTAATTTTTATATTCATTCCTGAAGCACTTGAACTAGATGAGCTACTGAAAGAGCTTGAAGAACTAGAAGAACTGAACGAGCTTGATGAGCTAGATGATGAGAACGAACTTGAAGAACTTGAGCTACTTAATGAGCTTGAAGACGAACTTGAAGAAGACGAGCTACTACTAGACGAAAAACTGGAAGAACTGCTACTTGAACTTAAAGAACTAGAACTACTTGAGCTAGAAAAAGAAGAGCTACTCGAGCTACTGCTCAATGAAGACGAAGATGAGCTTGAAGAAAGACTAGAAGAGCTAGAACTACTAGATGAGCTTAAACTGCTACTACTTGAGCTACTACTGCTAGAGCTAGATAAACTAGAACTGGAACTAGAAGATGATAGTGAACTACTTGAAGACGAACTGGATAAGCTAGAAGAAGAAGAGCTTGAGCTTAATGAGCTACTTGAACTAGAAGATGAAAACGATGAACTGCTAGAACTGCTACTAAGAGAAGAGGAGCTACTAGATGAGCTTAAACTACTGCTTGAGCTTGAACTAGATAAACTAGAGCTTGAACTTGAACTAGAAAAACTACTACTCGAACTAGAGCTGGATAAACTGGAACTTGAACTAGATGAAGAAAGCGAACTACTGCTGCTGCTAGAAGAACTAGATAGGCTACTAGAAGATGAACTGCTAGAAGAACAAGAACTAGATGAACTAGAACTGAATGATTCTTCGCTCCCATAAGTCAATAAACTATCATTCCCAGAATTGTAAGTTGCTTTCAACCAGCCAGCAGAACGTTCTGCGTTAGAAAATCTGATTTCATCCATCATTCCATTCGCATACAATGAGCTATATCTTCCTAACCAAAGGGCATGACTTAAATTCTCCATTGCTACATAGCTGCCCTCATTGCTTCCCCTATCTGCGTCATCTACCCGTATACCATTAAGATATAGTTTTACGCTAGAATTTAAACCATTACCATCATAAGTCCCTGAAAAATGTGTCCAGACACCCTGATATCCTGACATATCACCAGTATATCTTCGCCCTATTTCACAGTCAACAACACTTTCATCACGAAGACAGAAACGATATTTTTGAGTAGCACTTGAATGAACGTCAAACGCATATTCAGCATCAGTGTTCCATATACCTTTACTAAGGATCCAAAAGCCTGATATAACATCTGCTTTCCCCCAAGCTTCAACAGTCATTGGGCTATCAGTACTCCCATTTCCGAAAGATAATGAATCGTTGTCTGCTACTGTTATACAATCATTCGTTCCATCAAAATCCTGTCCTTTTCCTATTTGCCCATCTACCTCATTCGGTTCATTAGCCGCTGTTTTCGTTCCGTCATTCGTAGTAGTACTATCATCTACTGTAGAAGTTGTTATATCCTTTAAATGATAAACAGCTTTATAATTAGCATCCCAAACATTAGTAGGGTCAGCTCCATCTGCGGTATCTGTGGTTCTGTAATAAATATAAAATTTATTAGCATCTTGTCCTGTAGTGCTTTTTATTTGAGGTATCTTAACCCAATATATTCCTTTTGAATTGTCAACGTGCTGTTCTCTTTCATATTTTAATTCAGTCGTACCGTCATATTGTGTAAACCGTATATCAAATCCATCACTATTTAAAGCATTCCAATTCCAAGTTGCAAAGCTGGTCAAATCAACCATTACAGGAAAATTAGTTTCATCACTATCAACTTTCGTATAGTCAATCTCAAGCAGTCTTCTTTTGTCGTATCCAGCTAAATAGGCCATCTATTTTAAAGAAGTTCAATGCTGAAATCTCCCATAGCATCTTCTGAAATAATCGCTTGAACTTTCGTTTTATCTTGTTTAATTGTTTCGACTAAAACTTTTTTAGCTTTTTCATTTATCTCTTTAATAGAAGCAAACTTGATAGTTCCATCACTAATCTTTGTAATTATAAAACTATTTACTCTCTCAGCAAGACCAAGACTTGGAGCTACAACTTCTGGTTTGGGTTCTGAATTTTGCCAATAAGCTTCAGTGCCTTGAGTGTAAAAATGTACCCATTGTCTTTGCATAACATCGCCTACTTTATCAATCACAGGAATTTGCCAATGCTTTATATTTCCTTCCATAGCTCCCTCTTCTTCTTGAAGTACTATACTAAATTTCTCTTTTAATTTATCTATTAATTGTGTTTTTGTCATGTGTTTTTTGATTTAATTATATTACGACTTTTCAATTGTTTTTTGGACAAGGGATAAAAGGATGGTCTTTGTCTATTTCAATAAGACTATATTCAAATATCTCTTTTGGTCCATATTCATCTTTTTCTCTTATTTCTTCTTTGGTTTCCATAATTTTTATGCTACATACTTAATAAATAAACTGCCGATTGTTGTTGTATTGGCGACAGGAGGATCACCAGTTCCGTATGCTACATTTACTACTTCATCAGTTGCGGCCGTTCCATGGTCTCTTGCTTCTAAAGCACCAGTCATTGTCCCACCAGCTTTTAAGAGATACTGAGTATGGTCATCGTCTGCTAGTCCTGCTAAAGCTCCATGGTCTGTAATACCAGCAAAAGCTTCTTCGCTTATTCCAGCCCTAACATCTTGCCAGATAGCTCCAGTAAAATTAACTGCTCCTTGCTGATAAACAATAGCGGTAAGTTTTGGTACTGGCTCAAGTCCTGTTGGCATTGCTGGCAAAGAAGCATCTTGAGCTTCTGCGGTTGTATTAAAACACTCAGTAGGATAAACAAAACCAATCTTACCATTCATAAATATGAATAGACCTTTTACCCATTTATTGGAAGGAATTGCTGTCTTTTGTGTTCCATTATCATAGTTAGTAGTTTCAATTTCTGCGTTAGTGTCACTATCCCAAGCTCCAGCAGTATGAAAATGTCTAACCATTGCAGTATTTCTTGACTTAATTTCTACTGGTGTTATTCTTTCTTGAATTTCCTTACAATAAACACCTGCATCCATAGTAACATCCAAAGGATTAGTCGCATCAGTATCTTCGTGAACACTCATTCCGCTTGTAACACGAGTTGGAAATACTGCTCTGGCACATCTACGAATGTTAGCTAAACTTTCATCCAATAAAGACATTTCTCTATATCCGTTTATCACTCCGTCATAAACTGTGCCTATTGCAATTAGAACTTCATTACCAGTTGCATCTGATGTAGCAAGAGTCAATGTTGTCCCAGAAACCCATTTAAGATAATTTACTGCATTATTAGTTACAGTACCGCTTCCTGCTTCAACAGCTACAAAAGTATGATTAGCAATATCGTATATTTCACCAGCAGACCAACTCACTCCAAGACCACCAGTTAAAGTAACTGTTATCGCTTCTGCTACTCCACGATTCACAGTATGAACAAAAGTATCTCTGATAGTATGACTATTATGATCTGGAATATCTACTGAACTTACTTGACTTGCTCCTGTCCCCCAATCAATATGAGTATCTTTAATAGCATCTGCCGCAATATATAAATTATTAGAACCATCTAATGACAAAGGAGCTGCATAATTTAACGAAGCAGTCTGGTCAGTTTTTAGTAAAGGTAAAGTCCAACTTGTAATTCTATTATCATAAGCAGTCCCCCAATTAGTCTCCTGTGTAGTAGTAGGAATTACATAACCAGAAGTTAAAGATAGAACTCCAGTTCCAGAATTATAACTAAGTCCTGTTACAGTTTCAGATATAGCAGCTCTTGCTCTTACATCAGTATAATAAAGATTAGTTCCTTCGTCCACTTCAGTCGTAGATAAATCAACAAATTCAAGAGCAGTTTCTCCTGTGTTTACTCTGACTACTTTTAATCCATCATCAGTATAATTAGAAGGAGTATCAGACAACTCGGTAAATTCGTCTTTCGCAGTCACTGAGTCATCTACATATTTTTTAGTAGCAGGTTCATAATCTGCATCTGGTGTAAAAGCATCAGTATTCCCTTTATAAAGATATCGAGCGTCTCCTCTTGCAGTTGTCCAATAAAGATTAGTACCCTCTGATAAATCGCCAGTATCTTTAGTCCCCAACCAAGTATCAGCTCTCGCAGAAGTAAGATAATTAGTAAGAGATTCTGTTTCATCTACAGTTAAAGTATATGCTCCAGTCTTGAAAGATGATGCTTTTATACTACTTGTCATCTCAATACTATCTCCTGCTGTATGAGGACTTAATACAGTTCCAGCTCTATCCCAAAATAAAACCTCTTTCAATAGATCCACTTTTGTCTGTTTCTTAGTTTCTTCTGCTGAAGTATCAACGATCACTATCAAATCGTCATCAGCAGATGTTGTAAGTTCAGTTAATTCTGTTATTTTTTTACTTGACATTTGTTTGTTTTAGTATTATTTTTACCTATTTGGATTGCTGTTCGCTTACCCCACTAAGCTAAGGCAACGAACAGCAAGCCAAAAAGATACTCCTAGCTAAAATTTACTATTATTCCAACACATCCAACTACCGTTGTGGCATTATCACTACCATGGTCACCATCCCTCATAATATCAAAACTCCATAATCTACCTCTTGTCAGTCCGTCATATGCAGCAGAAGGAATCGTTACTATAATCGGAATATTTATTGGCTGAGAATCAGCGACTACATTTCCCGTTGAACTATCCGATTCGCTACTTCCATTCGTAATGCTATTAAAGGCATAATCAAAGACAAAATTATCTGTTGTGTTTCCACTTAACAAGACTAATTGTATTGAACTTATTGACCCTTTTGATGGCATAAAAAACGAGCCATAAGCATGGGTATCCGCACCATCATTCATGGTTATATAAGTGAGATCTGTTACCATTCCATCAATGGAATAGTCAACCTTCAGAGCTGGAACAAACATTTCTTGCTGAATATCAGCATATCGTTTCCTTGCTCCTTGATTATCTGTTGTTGGATTGCTTCCAGGAAAAACTGGAATTGAACCAAAAGTTTTTATTCCATTAACAGTTTGATTACCAGTAAGTTTTACATTTGCTCCGTCTAATGTATCTACATAACCTTTACTAGCGGCATCTTGATCTGCTCCAGGCGTTGCAGGAACATTTACATCTCCCCCTGCTGTATATCTTACAACCTTATCAGCAGTTGTAGCAGCACTTGTATCGTCATTAGTTACATATTTATTAGTGCTATTAGGCGTTCCAGTACCTGCTAAAGCATCTTTTTCATCTGTTGTCGGTCGGAAAGTATAATACTGAGAATCCTTTAAATACTTAGGATTAACAAGTAATTCAGCGGACGTTCCCCCTATTTGAGTTCCAACGTTTATTTCAGCAGCGGTTGCTTCCTCTCCTATACCTTTTTCAGTGAGACTAATATTTTTCTCATAATAAAGAAAACTTCTTAAATCTTTGTATATATATCCTTCTCCTGCATCTGTGTCTGTATCATTAATTTTTACTTGTCCAGCTCTATTATATACCTCACATACAGGCATATTATTAGCAGGAACATCGGGAGCAGTCGGAGAGTCTGCTTCTGTCCCAGCTGTCACTACTATTGTCCCTGATGCGTTCATACTTACAGCATCAATTCTTGAGCTTGCGGCTGGAGCTGATAACACAGGCGATAATCCTCCAGCAAATTCAACTTTACCCTCTCTAAAATAAACTACTGATTCATTTACAAGAACCTTTAAAGTACTTGTGCCATAAGCAAGAAGCCACGAAGCTCCTACTGCTTCATCTCTTAAAAAATTATATTGTTCGACAGTTCCTGTATCGCCTCCAGCAACCGCACTTGATTTTCTTGACATATTTTATGTGTTGTTTAAATTAATGACATATTCTACTTTAGTATCTTCTCCAGTCGACTTAACATAAGCAGGAGAAATTATACTTCTGGCAAAAAGCTGGTCTGTTGCAAAAATACCAAATTCCTCATAAGTATCATCAGCTAATTCAGAATCAGTTATAAAGAACTCCCAAGTTATTTGGCTTGTTGTAGTTTCATCGACTGTTGCTACCGCAATATCACTTACAATGGCATTTCCCAAATCAGTATCATTATCAGTTGCCGCAGTATTATCATCTCCAATCTTTGCTTGAGTAATTTCTAAAGCGTATGTAGTGGTGCCAGCTAAATGTTGAAGTATTAAATTCAATCCATGATTAGTATTAGACACAACTAAATTCTTATTCCAATCAGTTTCTCTTAGGACTATCTCTGTCCCAGCCTTATAAGTTATCATTCGACACTTACCTCGTATTCCAGAATTGTTTTCTAATTTATGTTTCATAGTTTTATTATATCACTTTAAGTTGCCCATGTAAATAAATTCCAGATAATAGGATTTGGTTCAGCTCCACTATGCCAAACATAATCTTCTGTTGTTGTAGCTACTGGTGCTGATACTAATGCAGTTATTTTACACGTACTGTCTAATTGTATAAGGCTTAATAAATTATCTGGGTCAAATTCTCTTATTTCTCTAAATCTTATTAGGTCTTGTAAAATCTGAATTATACCTATTGTTCTCATTGTCGCTAATTTCACTGTCCATTCTCCTTTATCTTTTGCTATCAATTTGAATCTAACACTTTGTATTAAAAAGGCTTCATCAATACCTAATAAATCAGAATCTATTGTTATAATTTGTCCACTCCGTAATCCAGTAGTATCTGTTTTAAATTTTCCCTCTATTATTCCATCTTTATATGCTTCAAGTTCTGCTAATGCGTATGTCAATGCTTCTTCTCTACTGCCAATACTTTTATCTTCTTTAAAAACTTCATAAATTCCGTATGTATTAATTGATGCTGGTTCTGTAATTCTTACTATTATTGGAAATAAAGGAATGCCAGTAATATCAACTTTCTTTGTATCTGCTGGTTTCGTACCATCTTTAAATCTTATATATTTCTGTCCAAAGTTCCAGAAGCAATCATAATCTTCTTCAGCACTTAAAAAATCAACACCGACTGTTGTAGTTGTCGCTTGGTCTTGAACATAAACCGTAGGTGTTTCAGCAAATTTATTTGTCAAAGGAAATGTTATCTGGTCTCCATCAGCAATATAAGATTCTGTTCTTTCTGATGCTCTCTCTTCCGATCCTCTAATAGTAACCTTATTTCTTATTTGGCTTAGATCGTCTTTAACAACAAGAGTGTTCTGAAGATAATTTCCATTCGTATCTGTGACTTCAAAAGGTGCTACATTATCCTCTTTTGCAAAAAAATGAATATCTTTATCAATATCTATGTACCAATAGTATCCAACTTCCTTAGCTAACTTATTTAAACTTTCAGTCATTGTTGTCCGATTAAAAACCATCGTATGAATTGTTATTGGACAATCAACATTCGTAACAGTAAAATCACTTGCATATTCAGTTACTATATCATTAATAATATAATCTACTGTTTTTTCATCAAATCTTTCTAAAATCAATTCTCTGTTAGCTTGAAATGAATGATCAATACAGATTATATTATAAACTACCATCTGTCCTGACTGTATAGACTTTTCAATCTCTAATATTGTCCCACCAAACTCTTTAGTAGCATCTATATTTAATACTACAGTTTGCCCTGTAACAGGAGTAAATCCAACATCTCCATATTTATGAACACGAAATCTTAAAGTATCCTTTCGCTCGTTTATAATATCATTCTTAATTAAACTATCAGATATAATATCAGCAGTTCTGTCAACATCATTTATAAGAAGTTCTATTGTCATAATTTCATATTCCTTTTAAATTCATCAGCAAGTTTTTCGCCAAACATTTCTGCCGCATCATCACTAAGATAATTTCCACCCATTACATTAATAGTTATTCCTCCTCCAATTCCAACTCCAGCTCCAGCAAGCCCTCTATTCAAAGGTATAACTGCTTCAGGTCCTTCCTCTCCAACCATCGCAAATGTAGGTTTTGTGACTATTCCTCCTTCAGCCAATCTAGCAATCTCTGCTATTACAGGAGCACCAGGCACCATTTTTGCCACTTCATTTGCTTGTCTTATCATCCAATTAATCTTATCAATAACCCAATTAATATTATTTTTAATAGTATTTTGAATAGTTTCCCAAACAGACGAAACAATATTTCCCATTCCTTCCCAAATTTTATCAAAATAAGCTACAATACTATCCCAAGTATCAGTAAATGTTTTCTTAACGCTATCCCAAACATTGCTTAAATCTTGTTTTAAGTTTTTAAAATATCCAGTTACTGCTTCCCAGAACATCTTAGCCGCCCATTTTATCGTATCCCAATTTTTCCATAGCATTACTCCAATAGCTATTACTGCTGTAATAATAGCTATCACAAGCCCAATAGGTCCAAGTAAAACAGTAAAAGCTCCACCCAATAATCCTATTCCTGCAATAAGTGGAGGGATAGCTAATCCTATCAACCCAACAACAGCCAATAATCCAGAAAGAGCTAAAGTTCCAATAATTATAATTTTAGTTAATTGTGGATTTTCTTGAATCCATGCTGATAATTTTTCTATAACAGGAGCAATCGCAGCAGTTAATGTTTCTAATACAGGAATAAGAGTAAAACCTATCTCTTCCATTAAATCACCAAAACTATTATTTAGAGCTGTAACTCCTCCCTCAGCAGTATCTCTTGTTGCCTCATTCAATCCACCAAAATTATCTTGTAAAATCTGAGAAAGCATTATGATCCTTTCTTCACGAGTAGCAGTCGTATACAATTCTTTCTGAGCATCAGTTAAACTAATTCCATACCTAGTTAATGCTCCTGCTCCTCCATCAATGGCTCTACCAAGAGCATTACCAGTGTTTATCATATCTTCTTGAGTAGCATTTACTCCTTTTGTTGCTACAACCATATCAAGCAATGAAGGAGTCAGCATCGCTATTTGGTCAGTAGTTAAAGCAAAAGTAGCAAGTTGTGATTGTCCAACCATTGTTACTTCATCGCCAACAACTCCAACTTGTTGTAAGGCAGCCGCCTGATCCTTGAGAGCCTGTATTTGTATATCTGTTGCTCCTGTTGTCTGTTTCGTAAGATGAGCCAATCTTGCTTCAGCTTTCTCTTGCTTCATAAAAGCTTCAGTAGTCTTCCATATACCAGCACCTATCGCAGCAAAAGCAGCAGTTCCAGCAAGTGCCATTCTCTGGAAAGCTGGTTTCATAGACTTCATTTTATCCTGAAGTTTATCTAAATTACCTTGAACTGACTTCACAGCAGTTTTAGTCTTATCTTCAGCATCAATGATAAATTGTAACTTCATTTCTTCTGCCATTTATCTTTGCTTAGTTTTGTTTATTTGCTTTTTCATATTATCACTATCAATCCGCAATTTGTCTTTCAACAAATCAATAAACCATATTGGTTGTTGCTGATAAGTAGTATAATCCCAGCCCATCTCTTGGCAGATAGAAACTATCTGCATCCCTCTTGCCATCTTCCCTAGTCTGTACCATCTTCTTTCTCCGAGACGGGCTTCGTAAAATCTTTACCACTTACTATTTTATCCACTTCTCCTAAAATGAATTTATAATCAACCTTTGGCATTTTGCGAATTTTCTGCCAAACATCTCCCTCTGTTTTGTCAACTTTTAGTACTACTATATTGACTGCTTTCTCAACTGACTTTTTCATAGCTTCACCGATATTCAAATCAGCTGCTCCTTTACCAAGTGAATCTATCTTGAATTTTATATCTGTTATAGGAGAATCAATCGCTTCTCCCTCTTCTCCAGATATCCATTCCTTTAACTCAATTTCAACCCCTAGTTTTGGTGTTTTAATTGTCTTAGTGTTCATAGTGTTTTTAATAACTTGTTACATTATTCTCTACATCCACAGATATTGTTGATGTAGTTGAAGAATCCCATTCTGCGACAAAGTTAATTGTTTCAGCTGAGATGTCATCAT
Source organism: Mycoplasmatota bacterium (assembly GCA_030636545.1). Taxonomy (GTDB): domain Bacteria; phylum Bacillota_I; class Bacilli_A; order Izemoplasmatales; family Izemoplasmataceae; genus JAFGXW01. The sequence goes on along the minus strand of DAOVWR010000016.1, from coordinate 4,087 downwards.
TTGGAGTATCTATGTCTAAAGAATCTACTCTAAATTGAGGAATTGTAATAGTTATTACATTAGTTGATCTTGTAAATACTACTGATAAAGATTGTTTCGTTACGTTTTTGAAAGCATCTCTTTGAACTGTAGTTTCAAAATCAATTACCGCACTTCCCGAAACATCAAATCCTTTTGAAACAATCTTATCTATGTCATTATCATTTGGAGAATGTCTAACTTCTGCATTGTTATTAATGTTCAAAGTAAACTCTCTAAGTGTTAATGTAGATGTTGCTCCTGATATCGCCATTTCAACATAAGCGTGCTTGAAAGTAAATAATTCCAAGTCCACAAAAGATGAAGTGTCTGATTCTGCTGTTGGAAACTTAGACAATACATCCACTGAAACTTTAGCTACATCATCGGCAAAATTTAATTCAAGAGTATTAACAACTGAATAAGGAAACTTAACTTCATCCACAACTCTATCTCTATAGATAGTCGCTGTTAAAGGCTGATTATCTGCCTTTCTTGTAATGGTGTGATAATGTATTCCAGTACCAGCCGATGAACTCACTGACCCTAAAGCCAATCCAAACCAATAAGGTGCTGATCTTGGCTCAAGAACTACTTCAATAGCTCCTTCTCCCCATTTCTTGCCCTCTGTAGAATCATTTCCTTGAGTGTCTCTAATTCCTTTAGCTGCAACATCAGCAATGACTGTATGTTTTCCATTAAGATTACAGGAAAGATAGGGAATATACATATCAATAGCAGTAGTCGTTCCCTCTGACCCAGCAGTCTCAAGTCCTATCCCTAATGCTCCTCTTCTTCCTATGTTGCTCATTTTGTTTTACCTCGCTTATGGTTTCAGGCTTAGTTTCGGAAACCTTCACGAAATTGTTATTCTTTAATAATTTTTTTCCTACTTCGCCTGGAACCTCTTGAATTTCCCCTGCCGACCAACTCATTTCGGGTCGAGGTATCCAGCAAGACTTCTTTGCTTGTATTTTCATATTTTTTACTTAGTATTAATTATACACTTACTTCTTCTAATGCCTGAACTTTCAATAATATTTTTAATTTTATTCTTGTATTACCATCAACATAACTCTTAACTGTTTCTACTGGCATAACCCTCAAAACATCATCTAATCCTAAATCATTATCTGCTCTGAAAGCCTCATTAATATCGTAAGACCTATCTTCTGTTGTTGCTTCTGCGGCTTCTCTGCCTTTAAAATCTTCCAACTTTTCCTGAATAAGATTAACTTCAAAGGCATACTCAACTGAATCACTACGATTACTATGAACTTCTGAAACATCTCCTTTATAATCAATCCAAGCATAAGGATAACCAGTAGGATTACTTTCAGGATAATTATAAACTATCACTATCTTTCGTGTACTGCCACCATCCTCAACTATGGACTCAAGAACATCTTTAATTTTACCTTTTATTGTTACAATATCACTCATGTTTCTAAAACTCTTTTAATTGCTTCTTCAAAAAATCTCTTTATTCTTGGCTTTGATTGTTCGGAAGCTTTCTTTAAAAATCTTGCTTCTCCAGTTCTATACCTTGCTCTTGTATTCTCATGTACCATTATAGCATATCTCATATCTGTAGCAACTTCACCCTCTAAATTTCCTCCAATGGTTCTTGCTTTAATAGATGCTCTCAATTTGCCTGTATCAACTGGTGTTCTTTTTTTCGCTTCACTTGTAACTAATGTAGCTGTCTGTTTAACTGCTTTGCCTAATTCTTGTTTAATCACAACTGATCTGCTATCGAAAAACTCTTGTACCTTGTCCATATTTTTAATCCTGATAGAAATTTCCATATTACTAAGAACTAGATGAACTGCTACTAAACGAACTAGATGAGCTGGAACTGGAAGAACTGCTAGAGCTAGATGAACTGTTTGTCCAACGTATCCGAAGTTCCATGTGTAAAAGCCCTTGCCAAGAATAACTTTCAACTCCTTGTACTATATATTCTACACTACCATTAATTATCTTATCATCTTGCTTCACATCAATATTCGAACAAAACATAAGAAAATCCTTGCCATAAGAACCCTCCAAATCTTCGCTATAAGAATCATCTAAGGGCTGTATTTGACAAGTAACATCTGAAAGGTGTGTACTCCAAGACTCATTATCTGTTGTCCCAGTTGTAGCCTCTAGACGTTGAATATCTACTGTATTTGTAAAGAATTGTGCGATTGGCATTTTATAAAGAAACTTTAGTATACATTCTTAATATTTCTTGTACTCTATCAAAATCTTGTAGTTCTTTCTTGTCTTTAAAACTCATTGTATATCTTCCCATAGTTACTGAACTCATTTCTCCCTCTGAACTCCAAGAATTATTAACCATACCAGCTACTAATACTATTGTTGCAAATTTAATATTTCCAGGAACTGCTATTGAATGTCCCCATTTAGCTTCCACTTTAATATTTTGCTCTCCCTCTGTAAAAACAAAACCTGAGTCTTCTTTTAATACTAATCTTGTTTTAGGCAATTCTTCTACTGTAGCTGGATAAAGCAAAAACTCATCTCCATCAAGCTCTTCATCATCAATAGTTAATTTCATAGAAGACGTAGAAGTATTCACAAATTCGCTTACTACAAGTTCCGTAGGACTAACAATGCCTCCACCCACAGACACCGACCTTTGTAAATCAACTTCATAAATCTTCTCCGAATTAGAAGTGTCCGCAATAAAAACTCTACCTGTCACAGTTTCTATATATTCTGTCATCCACTGAATCCACGATTCAACATTAGATTCAAAATCCTCTGCGATTTCAACAGACATATAATTTTCTACTTCTTCTATTGTACAATATTCTCTGCTCATAATTTTGTATATAGTCTTATTCTCTCTGATGCTTCAGTCAATAAGTATGCACCATTCTCTTGAAGCAACCAGTCAGGACAAACTACTAACTTAGAAAAAGAACTATCTTGACGACTGAAAGGTAACGACTTTTTATTAAATGGACTGTCCTTTCTAGTAAAGGGTGATGACTTCTTGCTGAATGGACTATCTTCATGACTGAAACCTCCTAATTGGCATTCTGAATCACTCATGTTGCATCATCCTATGTTTATACACTAATATCTTTTTCTTCTTCGACTTTTTTATCTTCTTCAATTTTTTTATCTCTTGCTCTTTTTTCATAATCGATTGGTTCAAAATTATCTACATGATCCCAATTATAATTATCTTTATATTTACAATGATATTTATCATCCTCATCCATTTTTATCTTATCTAAATCAATCTCCAAGAAAAATCTTTCTACCATTTCCCTCATATCTTTCTTAAGGTTCAGCAAGAACAACATTTTTCTTATCTGCGAGAACTTTATAAATAATCCTCTATGGTCTCTTTGAAGAGCTAAATCTAACATCTTCTTTATCTCTTTAACAATATCTTTTCTTGCCGCATCTTTGTTAAACTCAGGCAATACATCTTGTAAAGTATATCTATAGGCATCATCATATTCTAATATCATGCACCAAATGTTCCTAAAACTATCTATCTCTAACTTATATGCTGGATACCAAATAGCCATTGAATTGAAGACTCTATAAAATTCTCTGGCACAAACACAATACTTATCTGGCTTCTGTCTTACTCGTCTTATTCTATAATCTAATTGAACTATCAATCTCTTTGCCATTGCCTCAAATTGTTTTCTAAAGAACAAAACAAATAATATAGTTCTTAATTTGTTCTTAGACAAGCTATCAAAAAGTCCTGTAAGAAAAGCCATCATTGTTTTCTTAACTTCATCCACTGTTTCTACTGTTTCTCCATAGCAGAACCCTTTTGCTGGATGCTCTTCCTTATCAAAGTAAGTAAATACTCCTCCCTCTGGTGGAAATATAACCTTTGTTATAGCCATTTTGCCTGGCTCATCACTTGGTGGTGTTGTTTCCATCATACCTACATTAGCTTCTCGTATCTTTGCTAATATGGCATTTATCTTTTGAACGAACTCAAACGCTTCTGCTTTTTGTTCTTTAAGTTGTTGATTATTATTTTGATTATTTTTTTGTTTATGTTGTTTACTCATGTGCTTAGTTT
>DAOVWR010000094.1 GCA_030636545.1 Mycoplasmatota bacterium | reverse complement strand
TTCAACTAATATGTCTAAGTGCAACTCACCCATACCAGCAATGATTGTTTGTCCAGTTTCTTCATCTGTGTAAGTTCTAAATGTTGGATCTTCTTCAGCAAGTTTATTAAGAGCGATCCCCATCTTATCTTGATCTCCCCTACTGTTTGGCTCTATAGCAACACTAATAACTGGTTCAGGGAATACCATTTTCTCTAAGATAATATGATATTTCTCTTCACATAAAGTGTCTCCGGTTGTTGTGTTTTTAAGTCCAATTGCAGCGGCGATAGATCCAGCGTAAACATGATCAATCTCGTCACGAGAATTAGCATGCATTTGAAGGATACGTCCAATTCTTTCTTTAGAATCTTTAGTAGCATTTCTAATGTAAGAACCTTTTTTTAATTGTCCTGAGTAAACTCTGAAGAATGTAAGTTTTCCAACAAACGGGTCTGTCATTACTTTGAATGCTAAGGCAGCGAATCTTTGATCATCTGCCGGAATTAAAATAACTTCTTCACCTTTTTTGTTTAGACCAATTACTGGAGCTACATCTAAAGGACTTGGTAAATACGAAATAATTGCGTCTAATAAAAGTTTAACACCTTTATTTTTGAATGCAGAACCACATAATACTGGGAAAAATTCAACATCTAATGTTGCTTGACGAATAGTTGATTTTAATAGTTCTACAGGAATTTCTTCACCTTCAAGATAAAGTTCCATTATTTCTTCATTAAAATCTGCCATTACTTCAATTAATTCCATTCTTTTTAGTTCTACAGTATCTGCTAGATTTTCAGGAATACTAATTTCTTCAGCGATTTCTTCTGGCCCACCATCGAAATGGTATGCTTTCATGTCTACTAAATCAATGATTCCGTCAAAATCAATTTCGGCCCCAATTGGCCATTGAAGAGCTGCTGCATGAGCACCTAAACGGTCTTTTAATGAGTCTACACTCATTTCAAAGTCAGCTCCTAATTTATCCATTTTATTAACAAAGCAAAGACGAGGTACTTTATAATCATTTGCTTGTCTCCAAACTGTTTCTGTTTGGGGTTCAACCCCTGCTTGTGCATCTAATAATGCAACACTTCCGTCTAAGACGCGAAGTGATCTTGATACTTCTACGGTAAAATCTACGTGACCTGGAGTATCAATGATATTTACACGGTGTTTATCCCAAACAGCAGTTGTTGCAGCTGATGTAATTGTAATCCCACGTTCTTGTTCTTGTTCCATCCAGTCCATTTGTGATGCGCCATCATGTGTTTCTCCAATTTTATGGATTTTTCCCGTGTGATATAAAATACGCTCAGTAGCTGTTGTTTTACCCGCATCAATATGCGCCATGATACCGATATTACGAGTATTTTCTAAACTGTATTCACGTGCCATCATTAAATCTCCTTTCTACCAACGATAGTGAGCAAACGCTTTATTGGCTTCAGCCATACGGTGAATGTCATCTTTCTTCTTAACAGATGCTCCAGTACCATTGCTCGCGTCTATAATCTCTTTGGCTAATCTCTCTTCCATCGTTTTTTCATTTCTCAATCTTGCATATTGTGTCATCCATCTAAGTCCTAAAGTATATCGTCTTTCGTCTCTTACTTCTACAGGAACTTGATAATTTTGTCCACCAATTCTTCTCCCTTTAACTTCAAATGTTGGCATAACATTATTTAAAGCTTCTTCGAATACTTCAATAGGTGGTTGATTTGTTACTTCTTCAACTCTTTTGAACGCTCCATATAATATTTTTTGAGCAGTTCCTTTTTTTCCATCCAACATAATGTTGTTAATTAGTTTTGTAACTAATTTTGAATTATACATTGGATCTGGTAATACATCTCTCTTGGCTATATGACCTTTACGAGGCATAATTAATTCCTCCTTTCAAACTTTTAAATTATATTATGCGTTTTTCTTTGTTCCATATTTAGAACGACTTTGTTTTCTGTTTTCTACTCCAGTAGTATCTAATGTACCACGGATGATATGATATCTTACACCAGGCAAGTCTTTTACACGTCCACCACGAATTAAAACAACACTATGTTCTTGTAGTTTATGTCCGATTCCTGGGATATAAGCAGTTACTTCAATTCCATTCGATAATCTAACACGAGCATATTTACGAAGTGCTGAGTTAGGTTTCTTTGGAGTCATTGTTGCAACCCTTGTACAAACTCCACGTTTTTGTGGGCTTGGTTGATGTTTAGATTCTTTTTTAAGGGAATTATATCCAACGTTTAAATGTCTAGATTTAGACTTTTTAACCTTGCTTTTTCTTCCTTTTCTTACTAACTGATTTATTGTAGGCATTAAGCGGTTCCTCCTCTCTTCTTTTGTTCCACACTACCAGGTGGTTCAATTTTGTCATAAAATTAAGGGCTTATGCGATAAACCCCGATGTTTTATTACTAAATAGCAAATATATTATATACCACATATGCAGGCGTGTCAATAATTATGTTTATCTTTTTTAATTTTGTATTTTTTTATAAAAATAGCCTATCAATTTAATGATAGGCTATCGTTTAATTAAAAGTCTAAATCGTCAATAATAAATGGGTTAACGTCTTCTTCAAGTTCTACTTCTTCGCTAGGTTTTTCATAATCGAAGAATGTATCTTTTAAGATTCCTGTTCCAGCTGGAATTAATCCACCAATTATTACATTTTCTTTAAGTCCTACAAGATCATCTACTTTACCACGAATTGCAGCATCAGTTAATACTCTAGTAGTCTCTTGGAATGAAGCTGCACTTAAGAATGAATCACTTCTTAAACTTGATCTTGTAATTCCTAGTAATACAGGACGTCCAATCGCAGGTCTTTTACCATTCAACAATGCTTCTTCGTTTGCTCTTTTAAATTCTTTTATTGATACTTGAGCTCCTGGTAATAATGCAGTTTCTCCTTCTAAGATAACATTTAATTTTCTCATCATTTGATGGATGATAACTTCAATATGTTTATCCGAGATTTCAATACCTTGAGCACGATATACTTTTTGTACTTCTTTTAAGATATATTGATGAACTGTTTCAGCATTAGTTGCTTGAAGTAATTGTTTAGGGTCGATAGATCCATCAGTTATTTTTTGTCCGGAAACAACTTTGTCTCCTTCACTAACAAATAATGTAACACCACTGTTTGTTTCGTAAGTAACTTTTTCTAGTTTATTTTCAACAGTAACTTTATATCTTTCTTCAACAACTTCTATTTCTGAAATTTCACCGATAATTTCACTAATTACAGCTTTACCTTTTGGTGTTCTTGCTTCAAATAACTCTTGAATACGTGGTAAACCTTGGGTAATATCTGAACCTGCTACTCCACCTGTATGGAATGTACGCATTGTTAACTGTGTACCTGGTTCTCCAATTGATTGAGCGGCGATGATACCGATACTTTCTCCAACTTCTACTCTATCACCAGTTGATAAGTTTTGTCCGTAACATTTTTTACAAATACCGTTTTTAGAATCACAAGTTAAAACTGATCTAATCTTAATTTCTTTAATTCCAGAATCAACAATATTTTTAGCTATTTCATCTGTGATGTAGCCGTTATTTTCCAAAATAACTTCTTTCGTTTTTGGATGAATACAAGTCTCAGTAATATAACGTCCAATAAGTCTATCAATGAATGGTACGATCTCTTTACCATCATCATGAACTATAGCCTTAACAGTTGTACCTTTGTTTGTTTGACAATCTTCCTCAGTTATAACTAAGTCCTGAGAAACATCAACCAAACGTCTTGTTAGATACCCTGAATCGGCAGTTTTTAAGGCTGTATCGGTAGATCCTTTACGAGCCCCATGAGTAGAGATAAAGAACTCACTCATTGTTAATCCTTCAATAAACGAAGACTTAACTGGTAATTCGATTGTTGATTTAATACCAGCTTTAATGTTATAAGCAGTATTTAATCCTTCACGTTTTGTATTAGCCATAGAACCACGAATACCTGCTAACTGTGTAAAGTTAGAAGCGTTCCCTCTAGCACCTGAATCACTCATCATAAAGATATGATTATCTTTTGTAAGTTCAGCCATAAGTCCATTTTGAATTCTGTCTTTTACAGCTGCCCATTCTTTTACAACTAATTTATAACGTTCATAATCAGTTAGTAGACCCATTTCATATTGAGTATATAGTTCTTTAACTAATTTTTCTGTTCTTTCAACTTCTTCTTTTTTACCTGAATAAACTTTTACATCCGAAGCAGATACTGTGATTCCTGCTTGTGTTGAATATTTAAATCCTAAGTTCTTCAGTTTATCTAACATTTTTGAAGTTTCATTA
>DAOVWR010000020.1 GCA_030636545.1 Mycoplasmatota bacterium | reverse complement strand
GGATCAGGTTATTAATAAGACATTAAAAGATATTCATGAAGACAGTGAAAAGAAGTTCAATTTAGTTGAGATAAATGTTGAAAAATTACCGTTTGAAGATAATACATTTGATTACATAGTTCACTCACTTGTATTTTGTAGTGTACCTAATGTGGATCAAGGAATAAGTGAATTAAAAAGAGTTTTAAAAGATGATGGAGAATTGATTTTCATTGAACATGTTTTACCAGAAAGAAATCCTTTAAAAAAACTCTTTAATGTAGCCACACCAACATGGAAAAAAATTGGTAGTGGATGTCATCTAAATCGCGATTATATCTCCACCTTAAAGAAAAATAATTTCGATATTTTATTTCATAAAAAATTTATGAGAACAGCATTTATTTATGGTGTTGCAATTCAAAAGCCCTAGCGTTAGGGCTTTTACTTTGACATTCAAAGTATGAACCGATATTCATATATCTGGAGCCGTTTACAGGTTGAGCCGTAACGGTTGCAATTACAAAATATGTATGATAATATATTAAAAGTATTTAGATAAAAATATAAATAAGACTATAATTAAGATATCTATAAATCGGAGGAAAATATATGAACCCAACTGTTATTGATAGTAGTTTACTTAAACTTTTAATTACAAATGGAACAATTTCTTTAAGAAATGATTATCAAAGAATAAATGAATTAAACGTCTTCCCAGTACCAGATGGTGATACTGGAAGTAATATGCAATCAACAATGATGTCAGGCGTAAAAGCAATTAGTAGTTTCGAAAATGATAGTATTGAAAAGCTTTCAAAAGCACTATCAAGAGGATTATTAATGGGAGCTAGAGGAAATAGCGGAGTTATTCTTTCACAGTTATTTAGTGGTTTCGCAAAAACGTTTAAAGGACAAGAAACTATAAATACATTAGATTTTATTCAAGGTTTACAACAAGGAGTAAAACAAGCATATGGTGCAGTAATAAATCCTGTTGAAGGAACTATTCTTACTGTAGCTAGAGAAGCAGCTGATGTTGCTTTTAGATATTGTCATAAAGATTCAGATTTACTTGAAATTTTAGAAATATACATTAAAGAAGCATATGAATCATTAGAAAGAACACCTGACTTATTACCTGTCTTAAAAGAAGCTGGTGTAATTGATGCAGGAGCAGCAGGATTTATCGATATTATCGATGGAATGATTTTAGCTTTAAAAGGTGATATCTTAGAAGATTCTAAATTCGCTACTGTATCATCAGTATCTCATGAAATGCCTTCTTATGAAGGAGCTACTGACTTTGGATATTGTACAGAGTTTATTGTTGATTTCAAAGAAGATGCAAATTTTGTTAAAGACGACTTCATCAAACATATCTCAACATTTGGAGATAGTTTAGTAGTTGTTAGTGATGATGAAATATTAAAAGTTCACATCCATACAAAAACCCCAGGTGATGTTTTAAACTACGGACAAACATTTGGTAACTTTGCAACATTAAAAATAGAAAATATGAGTATTCAACATTCAGAAACACTTCTTCATACTACTGGAGATGGACATGACTGTGGTCATGATCATTCTGAATTTAAGAAAAAATATGGAATTATCACTGTTGTTAATGGTGATGGATTAAAAGATATGTTTAAAGAAATGGGTGTTTGCTGCATCATTGAAGGTGGACAAACAATGAATCCTTCAACTGAAGATTTCATTAAAGCAGTAGAAGCTATTAACGCCGACCATATCATCATTATTCCAAATAATGGAAATGTATTATTAAGTGCTCAAACAGCAGCTAAATACATTGAAGATAGAGACATCACAGTGTTACCTGCTAAAACAATTGCTCAAGGATATGCATCACTTACAATGTTTGATGCAAATGCAGAACTTGCTGCTAACGTCGCTGAAATGGAAGAGCTAATTGCTCATGTTAAATCAGGTGAAGTAACTTACGCAGTTAGAGATACAGAATATAAAGGTATCAAAATTATTAAAGATGAATTTATTGGTATCGCTCAAGGTGAAATTATCACTTCAAACGTTGAAAGAAAAGATACAGTAATTGCTTTGTTCGATGGATTAATTGATGAAGAAAGTGAAATCATTACTGTTATGTATGGTAAAACAGTTAATAAAGAAGAACTTGAACAAGTAATGTTATATTTAGAAGAACATTACAGTGAAGTTGAAGTAGAACTTGTAAAGGGAAATCAAGAAATTTATTCATACATTATCGCTGTTGAGTAAAAGGGTATAGATTTATACCCTTTTTTTTTATATAATATTAATGAGGTGGGAATATGAGTGCTTTAGAAACAATCAAAGGCATTGGACCTAAAATGAAAGAAAAACTAAATCGTAATGATATTTACGATTGTTTTGCTATCATTAACCGTTTTCCTTCAAGATATGAAATATTCCACTTGATTGAACTCAAAGATGTTGTAGACCAAAAAAGAGTAACTCTAGGAGGTAAAATCACAAGTCCTCCTGTCGTTAATTACATCAGAAGAAACTTTAATCGACTAACATTCAATTTAATAATAGAAAATCGTAGTTTTAAAGCAGTTATCTTTAACCGAGATTATTTAAAGAATATCTTAGATGTTGGTGTTGAAATAGTTATCACTGGCTCAGTAGACCGCTTAAAAAACACAATCACAGCTACAACACTTAAACTCAAAAAGAATTTTAAAAATGAAATAGAGCCAATCTATAATATAGATAGGATAAGTGATCATCAATTTAATACTTTTGCACAAGCCGCTATTAAAGAGTACGGTAATTTAATAAAGGATGAGTTACCAACCTCACTTATAAAGAAATATCGGTTAATTTCTTATAAAGAATTATTAAGAATAGTTCATAACCCAGTAACTAATAAAGATCTATTGAAAATTGATAGAAGAATCAAATATGAAGAACTATTTAAGTTTCAATTTAAAATGCAATATTTAAAATTAAAAAATAAATCTAAGAAAAGCCTAATAAAAAAATATGATATTAAAGAAGTAAAAGATTTTATTGCTAAGTTACCTTTTGAGTTAACAAATGATCAAAAACATGTGACTAATGAAATTATAAAAGATATTAAATCACCATATGTAATGAATAGATTATTACAAGGAGATACAGGATGTGGTAAAACAGTCGTTGCAGCAATTACTGTTGTATCAGTACTATCTGCTGGCTACCAAGTAGCATTAATGGCCCCAACAGAAATACTAGCTAAACAACATCATAAAACAATGTCAAAATATTTTTCTAACGCTGATTATAAAATAGTTTATCTCTCAGGAAAATTAAGTACTTCGGAAAGAAAAGAAAAACTCGAGATAATTAAAAATAATCCAAATGTCCTAATTATCGGAACACATGCCTTATTTAGTGATGATGTTAGATATAATAATTTAGGATATGTAATAACTGATGAACAACACCGTTTTGGTGTTAATCAAAGAAAAAAACTAAGAGAAAAAGGCTTTAATCCTGACGTTCTATATATGAGTGCTACACCAATCCCAAGAACTCTTGCGATTAGTTTGTTTGGTGATATGGATATAAGTACCATAAGAGAAAAGCCAAAGAATAGAACAAAAGTAGAAACAAAACTATTCACTAAAAATCAACTTGATTTAGTTTATTTATTAGTGGCAGAAGAATTAAAACAGCAGCATCAAGTTTATGTTGTTACACCGTTAATTCTAGAAAGTGAGACATTAGATTTATCAAATGCACAAAAAGTCTATAAAGAATTTTCTTCAAGATTTAAAGATTATTATGTCGGACTACTTCACTCAAAAATAAAAAGTGAAGATAAAGATCAAGTAATGAAACTATTTGAAGATAATGAAATAAATATACTTATATCAACAACAGTAATTGAAGTTGGCGTAGATGTTCCAAACGCGACATTAATGATTGTTTTAGATAGTGAACGGTTTGGATTATCACAACTCCATCAACTTCGGGGAAGAATTGGGAGAAGTTCTTTAAAGAGTTATTGCTTACTAGTTTATAATGAGACAGATAAAGCTAAAGAAAGACTAGAAATTCTTGAAAAGACAGATGATGGCTTTAAACTAAGTGAAGAAGATTTACGGTTAAGAGGACCAGGAGATTTCTTTGGATATCGCCAGTCAGGCGATATGAAATTTAAGAAAGCCTCAATTGTCAGAGATGCTAAGATTTTAGAAATAGCTAGGAACGATGCTCTCGCAATCCTTATTAATAAAGAATCTTACCGTGCTAAAGAATATGCTTTAATGTTTAATTATTTGAAAAACGTTTTACGAAAGAGTAATTTAGATTAAATAATCTGTGATATAATATAACAATTGGAGGTAAACTTATGATTAAAATTGCAGTTGATGCCATGGGTGGAGATTATGCTCCTAAAGAACAAGTAGAAGGTTCAGTACTCGCAATCAAGATGATTGATGATATTGAAATTACTTTATATGGCGATGAAACAGAAATAAGAAAATATTTAAAAAACGAAGATAGAATTAAAATAGTTCAAAGTGATGGAGTTATTTCAATGGGGGAAAAAGACCCTATTTATGCAATCAGAAGTAATCGTAAAAGTTCAATGGCACTAGCGTTATCAAGTGTTAAAAAAGGTGATAATGATGCTATTGTAAGTAGTGGTGCTACACAAGCATTAATAGCTGGAGCTCATATTTTGATTGGTCGATTGAAATCAATGAAAAGAACAGCTATTGCTCCACTTATTCCTAATATTAAAGGAACACAAACGATTCTTCTAGACGCTGGTGGAAATATTGAAATTAAGCCAGAGTTTATGGTTCAACAAGCTTATTTCGCAAAAGTATATGCGATGGAAGTACTGGGTATTAAAAATCCTAAAATTGGTCTTTTAAATATTGGGACAGAACCAGGTAAAGGAAGAGAACTTGATAAAGAAGTAAGTCTTCTATTTGCTGCTGATAAAAAAATAAACTTTATTGGAAACGTTGAACCTAAAGAAATTATGGATCCACCTTGTGATATTTTAATAAGTGATGGATTCACAATGAATATTGCGATGAAGACAGTTGAAGGAACAGCAATAGGAATGGGTAAAATGTTAAAACAAGAACTTAAAAAAGGCTTTATTGGAAAATTAGGAATGTTACTATCAGCTCGTAACCTTAAAAACTTTAAACGTCGATTAGCTCCAGAAGATATTGGCGGAGCTATGATTTATGGACTTCGAGGAGTTGTTGTGAAAGCACAAGGTTCATCACACAGTGTTGGATTTTATAATGGGATCAGACAAGCTGCTCTTATCGTTAGAAATGATGTTTTAAATAAAGTAAAAGCTATTATTGAGAGTGATGTGTAATAAATGGAAGAACTAGAAAAGTATTTTAATCTTGAGTTTAATGATAAGAATATCTTGAAAACAGCTTTAACACATTCTTCATATGCAAATGAACACGGTTGCGCTAGTAACGAAAGACTAGAGTTTATTGGTGATGCTGTACTTGATTTATTGATGGGTAAATATCTCTACAATGAAAACAAGAACTACAATGAAGGAGACTTAACAAAAAAACGCGCTAAAAATGTTTGTGAAAGTGCTCTTGTAGAATACGCTAAAGCCTGTAACCTAAAAAAATACCTTTTACTGGGAAAAGGTGAAGAAAAAAGCAAAGGAAGAGACAGAATATCTATTCAAGCTGATGCTTTTGAAGCATTAATTGGAGCAGTATATATTGATAAAGGTCTTCTTGAAACATATAAAATATTTGATAAAGTAGTAATCACAGTTATGAATGATGATTCAGAAGATAACTTTGTGGATTACAAATCATATCTTCAAGAATTAGTTCAATCTGACAAAAGAACACTTGAGTATCGAATACTTTCCGAATCGGGACCATCTCATAACAAGGTTTTTACAACTAGAGTCTATATGGATGAAATCCTAATGGGAGAGGGAATTGGAAAAAGTAAAAAAGAGGCAGAACAAAATGCCGCAGAAATGGCTCTTAAAAAGTTAGCTATGAGGTCAATGAAATTCTAAAGATTATTTTCTGAAAATAGTCTTTTTTTTCTAATCTATTATGGTATAATAAAACCTCAAAGCGAGGTGAAGAAATGGATATTAAAGATATGAAAAGATACATTAACAATAATACAATTGATTTCACAGAATTAATCCTTAACAATTACTATAAAATTGGTATTGATGAAACTGACGCTGTAATGCTTATTAAGTTGCAATATTTACTAACCAATAACATCACTTTCATATCACCATCACAATTATCTAAAATGCTTTCCATTTCAACACAAACCACTTCAAAAAGGTTGAAATCGCTAATTGAAAAAGGATATATTCAAATGGAAGTAGTTAAGAAAAGTAATGGTAAACAAAGTGAGAGTTTTAACCTTGATTACTTAATTGAAAGCATCTTATTAAGTGGAAGTTTTGAAAAAGACAGTGATAAAGAAAAAACAAAGAAAACAATTGAAGCCAAGCTTGTTAAACTATTCGAGGAAGAGTTTAAAAAGCCTTTAAGTGTACTAGATATTCAAACAATAACAAAGTGGCTTAATGAAGATAACTATACCTTTGAAGATATTAAAGATTGCTTATTTGATGCAGTAAGAGCCAGAAAACTAACAATCAAATATGTTGATGGTATACTACTTAGAAAAGATGATAAAGCTGAACCAAGAAAATATAAAGGGACTGCCTCTATCAGCAATCTTAAAAAGATATGGGAAGAGTAAACGAAATAATAAGCGTTTTTGGTGAGATGTTTCCGAATGCTGAATGTGAGCTAAATCATACAAACAGTTTAGAGTTACTTGTTGCCGTAATGCTAAGTGCTCAGACAACAGATAAATCAGTAAATATCCTCACAAAAAACTTGTTTAACAAATATAAAACTCCGAAAGATTACGCTAATGCTGATTTGTTAGAGTTGCAAAATGATTTAAGAAGAATTGGACTTTATAAGAATAAAGCTAAAAATGTTAAGACAATGGCAAAATTATTAATCGCTAATTTTGATAGCAAAGTACCAAGTAGTCAAGTTGAACTTGAGAGTTTACCGGGTGTTGGTAGAAAAACAGCAAACGTTGTTTTAAGTGTTTGGTATAATGTCCCAAGAATTGCTGTTGATACACACGTAGGGAGAGTATCAAAGAGATTAAAACTTGCTTATAAGAATGATTCTGTTTTAAAAGTAGAAGAAAAACTAATGAGAAAATTACCAAAGAATAAATGGAGTGAAACTCATCATCAAATGATATTCTTTGGAAGATATCATTGTACTGCTAGAAAACCACATTGTGACGAATGTAAATTAAAGGAATTATGTCGTTATCCAAATATTTGAGACTTCGGTCTCTTTTTTTTTGAAAAAAGATAGAAACGACACATTTGTCTAAATAATTTATAATTTCAGATAAAACAATCCGAATTCTGTATGGAAAAACGAACAAAAACATAAATAAGTGTCAATGAGCAACTAGTTTGTCTTGTAAACATTTTTTTCAATATCAGATAATGCTTATCACTCTTGTTATGCGCTAGAATGTTTATAGAGAGGAAGTGAATGATTTGAGTATAACAAGTCTAAAAAACAAAATTAATAAAAGGATAAGAGTAAGTGATTACAGATCAGATTTTCAAGAAATTGGTAGTTTTATTAAAAAGAAAAGGAAAGAGTTAAACGTAACTCAAGATGCAATATCAAATGGCATATGTAGTATTAGTTATCTATCAAAAATTGAGAATAATCAAATTATTCCCAACAAGTATTACGTAAAAGAGATAATGAACAAACTAGATGTAGAAGATTCGTTTTATCAAAAAACATTAGATGATAAATTATACCTTAATAATCTTATCAAAGGTATATTCTATCTCAATGATGATTTAGTCTTAGAGACATACAATGAGATTAAAGATATTGAACATAATCTGGTAATTAATATCGTAAAATTAGGTTATTATATATACTTTCATAAAGAAGATGAAAACCAGTATGTTATGATGCTTGAAAATTTAGTAACAAATATGAATGACTTAGAACTTAAAACATATCTATATTTAGCAACTATTTATTTCATATCAAAAGAGAAATACAAAACAGCATTAGAAGTATTAAATCTAGCGGCTAAAATATCAATTAATAATGATTATCTAAGTGCTCTAGTTAGTGAGTATACTTATTTAGTAAAACAAAGACTACTTAAGAAGAACTGCTCACTAGAGGATTATCAAAATGCTCAAAATATCTACAACAAACATCATAATATTAAGAGAGTTATTGTACTAGTACTTTGGAAAGCAAGATATTTATCTTATGAGAACCCTGATAAGGCATTAATAATTCTAAACTTAATCAAGGAATCATTAATGGATAGTTCCCTTCGAGATTTTTATTATTTAATAAAGTCGGAAATACTGTTTATTATGGAAAAATATAAGGATTCTGCCTTAGCTTTAAATAATATTAATAATCAATCAGATTTCTTCTATCAGAAAATGATCTTACTATTCTCTATCTGTAAAAAAGAAGAAGATTTAGGGACGTCAACAGAAATCAAAAATATTCTAAGTAGTTATAAGCCAGACAGATTCCAACTTAAACATAAAGTCCATTATCATTATTTATTAATAGAATCAGAAGAAGACTTAAAAGAATATTTGCGAGATATTGCTATTCCTTATTCCATCAAAATAGAAGATTTTTATGGATTAAAACAATACACAATGGAGATGATGGATATTTGTATGAGTACTTCTAGATATAAAGAAGCAACACAATTCTATAAGAAATATCAAAAAGAAGTAAATAGAATAAGTAATATTATGTATGATTAAGATTATTGTTTTGAATTAAGCTATTCCTTATTATATAATAATATGGAATGGACGTGACGACATGAATTCTAAAAATTCGGAGTTATTAGGTAATTACGATGTAAAAAGATTATTAATTAAACTAAGCGTACCAGCAATACTTGGTATGGCTGTTAATGCACTCTATAATTTCGTAGATACCTTATTTGTCGCATTAGGTTCAGGTGAAATAGCAATTGGAGCATTGGCGATTGCTTTTCCTATTCATATGATTATTATCGCTTTTACTTTAATGATTGGAGTAGGAGGAGGATCAGTCTTCTCAAGAGCATTTGGTCGTGGTGATAAAGAGACTATGGAAAATGTTGTTAATACCGCACTCAGAATGGACTTTATTTTAGCTGCGCTAATTACTATCTTTGGATTGTTATTCTTAGATGAATTATTAGTTTTATTTGGAGCTACCTCATCAAATGTAAACTATGCTCATGATTACCTTGGGATTATCTTAATTGGGGTTATTCCAATGTCATTACAAATGGTATTAAACAATCTTGTAAGAGCAGAAGGAAAAGCTAAATTAGCAATGATATCAATGATGCTTGGAGCTGGATTAAATATTATCTTAGATCCTATCTTTATTTTTGATTTTGGATTTGGACTTGGTGTTAAAGGAGCAGCTCTTGCGACAGTAATATCACAAGTAACTGCCTTTACATTTATTTTCTCTATGGCAGTATCGAAAAACTCGGAGTTAAAAATAAATTTAAAACACTGGTTGGATATTCATTTTGGAACTGTTAAGGAAATCTTTTTAATTGGTGGACCTACTTTTATTAGAAATACTATTTGGGCAGCTCTTGCAATAATAATTTATCAGTTGATAAACAAATATGCTCCAGGTGACCCAGCAATATATATATCAATGTATGGAGTAATAAATAGAGTGTTCTTCTTTATCTTTTTACCGGGCTATGGTGTTGTTCAAGGATTAGTTCCAATAGTTGGGTTTAACTTTGGAGCTAAAAAGTTTGAAAGATTAAAAGAAGCGATAGTCTTTGCAACACAAATAGTAGTTGTCTACTTTACACTAGGATTTGTATTTGTTCAATTTTTAGCAGTCGCAATCTTCAGATTGTTTAGTGAAACAAACAATGCTTTCTTTATAGGCTATGGATCTGATGCCTTTAAGATTATTTCGATAGGTTATATACTGGTAGGATTCCATATTATCTTAAGTGCTTTTTATCAAGCATTAGGTTATCCTGTTAAGGCCTTCTTAATATCTATTTTAAGACAGTTAATTTTGTTTATTCCAATTGTCTTTATTCTAACTTCAATTTATGGATTAAATGGTATTTGGTATACATTCGCAATCGCAGACATTATCGCTGGACTAATAAGCTTGGCAATACTTGGTTATGAATTAAAAGCACTTGATAAAATAATTTTCAAACAAAAAACTCATCAATAATTTGATGAGTTTTATTTTTTTAGTATTCTTTAATAATTTTATTTGCCAGTCCTAAATATTCAATTCCAATTTCTTCATCAGGTGCAAAAATTGAAATATGGTCTTTAGGTTGTCCAATTGGAATAGTAGACAATACTTTTGTTTTAAGTTTATCTGCGACGATTTTCCCGCCACCATTACCAAAGACATAAATAGTTTCACCAGCGTGTTTTAAGAAACTCATGTTTTCAACAACACCAATGATTTCATGTTTTAATTGTTCAGCAGCAAATCCTGCTTTAACAGCTACATGTGAAGCTGATACATGAGGTGTTGTAACGATAACCATTTTACATTGAGGAATTAATCCTTGAATGTCTAGTGCAACGTCTCCTGTACCTGGAGGTAGATCTACTAAGATATATTCAATATCTTTATTCCATACTACATCATAAAAGAAATGGTTTAACATTTTTCCAAGCATTGGACCACGCCACATAAGTGGTTTATCTGGAGCTAAGAAAAACTCAGTTGAAATAAGTTCAATTCCATCTTTTACAAAAGGAATAATCTTTTCATCTCCAGTTCCTTTTGGAGGAGTTACTTCCATATCCAATATAGTTGGAATACTACTTCCATAAATATCAGCATCGATAATACCAACTTTTTTACCTAATGTTTTTAAAGCATAAGCAAGGTTTGCGGCAACAGTTGATTTTCCAACTCCACCTTTACCTGAAGCTATACCGATATATCTGACTTCTCTAGCTAAGATGCTATCACTTTTTTTATTTAATTCAAAATCAGCTTTAATACCTGTGAATCCTAAATCTAATTTAATTAATTTAGCTAATGATCTTGTCACAGCTCTTTTATAATCATCTTCTAGTTTATCAAGACCGATTATAATATTTACAATCATTTTTTCTTCGTCAATATCAAGGAATTTTACGCCACCAGTTTCTTTAAATGATTTATTAACTGACGGATCAATAAGCATCTCAACATGATCTTTTATTTCTTCTTTTGTATACATATTATCACCCACTATAAATTATATTCTTTTTATCTTTAAAATCAATCAAAATGCAAAAAAATTGGCGGTTTTAATTCTTCTTTGAAAACATCAATATCACTAGCCATTGAATAAATCTTGGAAGCTTTTAATTCCATCTCTAAATAAGGATGTTTTTTATCGGTTATTTTAGAGATTAAAGGTATCTCTAAATCCTTTTTAATAATGTTTAAATAGCTTTGTCCTTTACTGTTCATCCCGAGTATTCTAAGATAAGGAATTTCAAAAGAATTAACTATCGATTTTTCTGTATTACATAAAATATGAATTAAGGATCTTCTAATTTTTGAATTAGTATATCTTCTTGTAATTATTTGTGAAATAAGATCTTCGACGCTATCAAAGTTTCTGATTTTTTTAATCCGATTTTCAAATCCCTCATTAATATTGAAAATCGCTTTTAGATCCTCTTTTGTTGCACTTAGTATCTTATATTTTAAGGACTCACTAAACATCTCTAAATCAATGATTTTACGACCCTCAAGTATTTTATAGACATTAGTTGGAACATATTGTTTAATCTCTTCGTTGTTTTTTATCATTTTTCTAATTGCACTGGCACTTTGAATATCTTTACCTTTTGTGAATTCATCATAATAGTTAGTATCAACACGATCAATTGTACAAACTTTAATCTTGCTTTTAAGTTTTTTAACAGCGCTAATATAATGAATTCCTAATATATTGTTTGGTAAACTATAGGCAGTAGATTTAGTTAAATCAGCGACAGCTAATGCGCTGCTTGTTGGATAACTGTTTCCTTCTTTTGAATATTTTAAGATGAGAGTATTATATTCCTCACTAGCTAATATGTTACTTAATTCAACTAACTCTTCAATATTTCCAGATTCACTTCCAAAATAGATTTCATCAACTTTTAAGTGATTCAAAATAGCGACAGAAGTATAAGCGAAAATATCTGCGCTTTGCACAGAAAAAACAAACGGCAACTCAATTACTAAATCAACATGATTTTGTAAGGCCATTTTAGTTCTACTAAATTTGTCGATCATGGCCACTTCACCTCTTTGAGTGTAGTTTCCTGACATAACCGCAATTAGGTAATCACAATTAGATTTCTTTCTAGTCTCTAAGATATGATGAAGATGTCCATTGTGAAGAGGATTGTATTCAACAATTATTCCCGCTACTTTCATAATTATCACCAAATCCATTATACCTTATAATTGACATTTTTACATAATAAAAGTATAATTTTTACGCTTGGAGGTGACTAAATTGAAATGGACAATACACGAATTGAGAAAACTTCAAAACATTAATAATGAATTTGAAGGGACAGTGGATTTAACTAACTATATTAAAAATACAGATATCATTAAAATATCACCTGTGAAAATCAAAGGTAGCTTTGAAATCTATGATGATTCAATGTATGAATTCTATTTTGATATTACGTGTACACTCACATTAGCTTGTGCAATAACTCTAGTTGAAGTCCCATATTTATTAGATATTTCCGTAGAAGAGATTTTCTCAACTGATAAAGAAGATGAATATAATTATATTGAGGGGATAACTATTGACTTATTACCATTTATATGGTCTAATATTATATTGGAAAAGCCAATGCGGATAATTAGTGAAAATGCTTATCAAAATCAAGAATCAGAAATACCTGAAATTGAAGAAGCAGAAAGCATTAACAAAGCATTTGCGAAACTAAAAAGTTACAAGAAATAGGAGATGACAAAATGGCAGTGCCTAAAAGAAGAACTTCTAAATCTGTTAAACGTAAACGTCGTACTCATTTCAAATTAAATGTGCCTGGTATGGTAGTTTGTCCAAATTGTGGAGAAATGAAATTATCACACAGAGTTTGTGGAGAATGTGGACAATACGGTGGTAAAACAGTTATAGAAGCAAAAGACGAAGTAGAGGAATAAACCCTACAGAAAGAAGCGCCGATATCGGCGTTTTTCTTTTACAATTTTTCTGATATATGGTATTATTACGTGGCAGAGGGTGATTATATGTATAAACACATTTCCGTATTACTTGAGGAAAGTATTAACTATTTAAATATTAAGAAAGATGGTATTTATGTCGATTGCACTTTAGGTGGTGGTGGACATTCTTTTGAAATACTTAAACAACTTGAAACGGGTCATCTCTATGCCTTTGATCAAGATGATTACGCAATTGACAAAGCAATAGTTAAGTTAGATACTCTTAAAAAGAACTATACAATTATTAAAAGTAATTTTGTTAATTTAAAGGAAAAACTAGCTAATCTAGGAATTGATAAGGTTGATGGTGTATTATATGATTTAGGTGTATCATCATTTCAGTTTGATATACCTGATAGAGGATTTAGTTATAAATATGACGCTCCCCTAGATATGCGAATGAACCAATCACAAGATCTAACCGCAGAAATTATTGTGAATGAATATTCATTCCATGATATTATGCATCTCCTGCAAAGATATGCGGATGAGAGATTCGCTAAACAGATTGCGAGAAATATTGAAAAGGATCGTGCTAAAAAAAGAATAAAAACAACTTTTGAGTTAGTAGCTATTATTAAAAAAAGTCTTCCTCAAAAAGTCTTAAGTAAAAGGGGGCATCCTGCTAAAAAGACTTTTCAAGCATTAAGAATAGCAGTAAATGATGAGTTAAGAGTATTTGAGGATTCTCTTAATCAAGCATTAGATATGCTAAATAAAGATGGACGAGTAGTAGTAATTACCTTTCATTCATTAGAAGACCGTATTGCTAAATATATTATGAGAGATAAAACAACAATAAATGTGCCTAGAAACGTTCCAATAATGCCTGATGTAACACCTGATTATGAGTTATTACATCGAAAAGTCATTTTACCTAGTGAAGAGGAATTACTTAATAATAATCGTGCTCATAGTGCTAAACTCAGAGCAATTAAGAAATTATAAAAAAAAGAAACAAGTTTATTGACTTGTTTTTTTATTTATGATATTATACTTATGCTAGTAAATTAGCAGGTGTAGTTTAATGGTAGAACCTCAGCCTTCCAAGCTGATTGTGTGAGTTCGATTCTCATCACCTGCTCCATTTTTTTTAGACGGTAGAAATTATCTCAGAAACGGGATTTTTTTTTATTTAAAAGCTAAAAAAAATAGAGCATAAACGCTCTATTTAAAGATGATATCAAATTTCATTTCAGCAACCATATTAATCATTGCTGAGATACTACAATATCTTTCAGCTAAGGCCATTGATTTTTCGATGGCTTTTTCTTTTTCTTTTAATACTCCTGTGAAAACAATAACTGTAGTTAATATTTTCAAAGTTGTAGGAATTTCTTCGCGTTTTACACCAGTTACATCATAAGTTACTCCATCGAAATGGATTCTTTTTTTATCAGTTATTGATTTAAAAGTTGAATGTAAACAAGAAACATAGCCACCTAAAAATAATTCATAAGGAGAAAAGCTCTTTCCTTCAAAACTTACTGTTGTTTTACCATTTTTACTTTCAATTATACCGTGATTTTCATCACCAAATGTTGACGTTATATTATATGCCATATTAAATCTCCTCTTAATTATTAATTTTATATCTTTTTTCTTATTTGCTAGTTTAGTTTATATGAAAACTCTAGACAAAGCAAGATATATGAATTAGTATCCTATAAAGAGTTGATTTACTCAAAAAAAGATAGATATGAAAAAACATCTATGCTAAAATTAAAATAGAAAATAGGAGGTGAATAATTTGGATAATTTATATATTAAAGAAATACTAAACATATTTGAGATCGCTGATAAAAAAGCAATGAAAGCACAAATATTTGATTACCATCCTTATGAAGTAAGTGAGGCAATACTAGAATTAACACCTGAACAAAGAAAAAGAATATATAAGATATTCAGTGGTATTGAAATTAGTAATATTATTAGTTTCTTAGCTGAAGAAGATACTTTAAGATTATTTGCTGAAATGACACCTAAGTATATTATCAATATTATTCAAGAATTTGAAATTGATGATGCTGTTGAAATTATGCAAGCTTTACCTGATTTAGAAAGAGCTGGCTATTTAAAATTAATGGACAAAGAGCATCAAAATAATATTCGAGAATTATTAAAATATAAAGATGATACTGCTGGATCAATCATGAATACTGAGTTTGTGGAAATAAATGAAGATGATACAGTTGAAATTGCAATGAAGAAATTAATTAATCAGGCAGTAGATGCTGAAACTATAAATACTTTATATGTTGTTGATAATAATAATCTTCTGCAAGGGACACTTTCTTTAAGAGAAATGATCCTTGCTAGAAAAGGGCAAATCATCAAAAATATAATGAATACCCGTATTGTCAGTGTTAAAACATCTATGGATCAAGAAGATGTTGCTGATATCTTCAAAGATTATGATTTTACTAGTATTCCTGTTGTTGATACATTAAATCGAATGTTAGGTATAATCACTATCGATGATATCGTTGATATTATCGAAGAAGAAGCAGTGGAAGATTTTTCTCGTTTTGCGGGGATTAGTAACGCTGAAATAGATGCTAATACTGAAACAGTCTGGATGAGTGCTAAAAAGCGATTACCTTGGCTTTTAATATTAAGTATCTTAGGATTCTTAACATCAACTATTATTGCGCAATTTGAAGCTACATTAGCTGCTGTACCAACGATTGCCTTGTTTATGCCGATGATACTTGGGATGGCGGGTAATACTGGAACACAGTCTTTAGCAGTAACCGTTAGAGGATTAAACAATGGTGAGTTTGATGATAAACAAACTATTAGAAAACATCTCTTAAGAGAGTTAGGAACTGGGTTACTAAATGGTGTTTTAATAGGTTTGATTTTATTTGTTGTAACCTATGTTTTCTTATTGTTGATGAATAATCCTGATGCGTTACAAATTACGGAAGTAGTAAGTTTGTCTATCCTTGCAAGTTTAACATTCTCAACTTTGCTAGGAGCATTAATGCCAATCATTATTAATTCATTTAATATAGATCCCGCAATTGCTAGTGGACCATTTGTTACAATGATTAATGATATTTTAGCACTTAGTGTATATTTCACTCTTGCAACAGTATTGATTATAAATACATTATAAAGGCGATAACTCGCCTTTTTTCATAATTTAATGGTACTTGAACAATTTTTTATTCATTTAGAATGAGATAAAACGAGACGTATCACAAATAGTTGCAACTAATGACATACATAGTATAACAAAGCCCTTACGGGCTTTTTCTTTTAGTCCCTATATGACCTGATGTTTATGTCTAGAATAAACAAAATAAATCTTAAATTTTGATTTATACAGTTATCTTCTCGCTTTATTAGTTGAAAAATCAAACTAATATTTGTATAATAAAGACAGCATCTTACGGATAAGGTATCGGCATAAAGCTGATGC
The DNA here is from genome assembly GCA_030636545.1 of Mycoplasmatota bacterium. Classification (GTDB taxonomy): domain Bacteria; phylum Bacillota_I; class Bacilli_A; order Izemoplasmatales; family Izemoplasmataceae; genus JAFGXW01. The sequence continues at coordinate 4 of DAOVWR010000020.1, read as the reverse complement.
CTTT
>DAOVWR010000098.1 GCA_030636545.1 Mycoplasmatota bacterium | reverse complement strand
TAGATTGGTTAAACAGCTTAGTGGTGGCCAGCAACAACGTATTGGTTTTGCTAGAGCATTATCAAAAAAACCTGATCTTATACTCGCAGATGAACCAACTGGAAATTTAGATAGTAAAACAACAATTGAATTAATGGATATTTTAAAAAGTATTTCCAGTGAAAAATTGGTTATTATGGTAACCCATGAACAAGCACTCGCTGAATTTTATGCTGATAGAATTATTGAAATAGAAAATGGTCGAGTTGTAAGTGATAAAGAAAATGTAAAATCTGAAAAATTATCTATTACACAAGAACAAATTATTTATTTAAAAGACTATGAGAAAAAGGAAACTAATTTAGATGATCTTGTAATTACTAAATATAGTGATAGTGTCGAGAATAAACATATAAAAATAGATGTTATTGATAAACAAGATACAATTTATTTAAAAGTAGGAACTAATGGTTCGAAACGTATTAAATATATTGATAGTGATAGTGAAATAGAATTGCTAAATAAATCTAGTAAAGATGTTGTGAAAACAAATAAACCATTCGATTTTAAAAGTTTATTATCAAAAAGCATTTCTGAAAAAAGAAGTGTTATAACAATAAGTGACTCTTTTAAATTAGCCTTAAGAAAGATTAATATCTTATCATATGGTGGTAAAATGTTATTTTTAGTCTTAGCTTTAGTTGGTGTTATTATAAGTATTAGCTCTGGATTACTTGCTGAATCTTATAGGGATGAAAATGTTGTTATTAATCAATCTATAAACTATATTGAGGTATTTACAGCTAAAAAAGATTATGATGCAATACTTGCTCTTGAAGATCTTGATGGTGTTGAACAAGTTATGTTGATAAGTGAAGAGTTTGTTTTTCATATGTCGTCAAATAAGTATTATGAAATCTCTAATTCAGTAGAAGTAAGTGCTTATCCTATAGACATTAAATTCTTAGATGAAAGTAAATTGATTATAGGTAATGTGCCATCAGGATATGGTATCGTTATTGATAAAATTGTAGCTGATAAGATTATAGAAGAAAACTCTTATCGAGGGATAGACTCATATACTGATATTTTGAATAGTTCGTTCAAAATTCAAACTAGTGGTAGTGATGCTAATGTTAGTCTTGATAATTCAATAGAATTCCCTATTACAGGAATTGTAAATGATAGCTCAAAAAGTGTTTGGATGGCTGAAGAACTTATTTATAGTTTTATTACTCCATCCTTAGTTGATTATCATATTTTTGAAGATAACTTCAATATTACTTTTGGAGATTTGCCTTCAACTTACAAAGAACTAATCTTAAATGAAAATAGTCATTTTATACACGATGGAGAATTGCCATATCGTATCGGAACGGCAACTGGAGAATATACTATTTCAGGCGTGTTTGAATATGTTAAAGATGGTCGTGAATACTCGTTTTCAAACATATATGTAACAACTCCTGAATTTTTAAAACGCGTGTTGATTACAAGAAAATACTATTTTAGAGAAGAATATAATTTCCTTGTCTATTCAAATGAAGTTGAAGAAACCATTCCCATGTTAAATGATTTGGGATATGAAGCATCTAGTAGTTATTTAAATGAGGTAGAAAGAAGTAAAATATTTAAAATAGAAGAAAACGCAAATATATTCCTATTAAGTATTGGGGGCATTGTCATTTCAGCCATAAGTATGTATTTTATTATGCGTTCAAGTTTAATATCTCGAGTATACGAAGTAAGTATTTTTAGAAGTTTAGGAGCATCTAAAAGAGAAATAAGGAAAATGTTTATTGTAGAAATCTTTATGACTACTTCCCTTAGTTCTATTATTGGGTATATTGCTATGTCCTTGCTTTTAGTGCAAATCCAGTCTTCTGCAGGAATGAACATCAATATTGTTCACTATAGTTTTACAACTCTTTTAATAGGAATTATTGGACTCTATTTACTAAATATTATTTTCGGGTTAATCCCAATAAATATTTTATTAAGTAAAACTCCTTCAGATATCATGAAAAAATATGATCTGTAAACGCTCATCCACTTAATTGAAAGAATTTGGAGTGGGAGTTACTTGGGTAGTGTGAGCTATTGCTGCAATTCTGCCAAACTATTGAAGATGTCCGCTCCTCTATTAGTTTACTAGGTATGTTTTCATACCTTCTGTAGTGATGTTAATCGCTGCAGTAATGTCTCTATTAATGACATTACCACATTCACAAGAATATGTTCTTTGTGATAATGGTAGTGTCTTTTTCTTTTTACCACATACATTACATAGCTTTCTAGATGCATAGTATTTATCCACTTTGTGAAATACTTGTTTTTCATCATTTCAGTAAAATCTAATATCTCAACAGTTTGTGAAGAAAATCATATCTTTAGTTAGATATCTTCTCATAGATGATAGCTATCTTCAATTTCTGTTTTTTATTTTATTTTAGTTGATTTTCTAATAATTATATAAATTAGTATTTTCTTAAATATATTAAATTTTTGTTGTGTCTGTGATATACTAAAAACTGTAAATGGGGTGTCGAAATGGATAGAATATTATTGGTTGATGATGAAATTGAATTAGCAAACATGATTAAAGAATATTTATCAAATGAAGGATTTGAAGTTCAAATGAGACATACTTTATCAGATGGTAAAGATTTGTTTGATAGTACATCTTTTAATGCAGTGATTCTTGATATTAACCTTCCTGATGGCTCAGGATTAGACTTGTGCAAGTATATAAGAGATATATCAAACATACCAATAATAATGCTTAGTGCAAGAAGTGGTGATGTTGATAAGATAATGGGGCTTGGGCTAGGTAGTGATGATTATATTACTAAACCCTTTAGTGCAAGTGAATTATCAGCTAGAATAAGAGCACATATAAACAGATATAATCGATTATCAAATAATAATGATGAACATAAAGGAAAAAAAAGATTCAAAGATTTAGTAATTGATGAAGAAGCATATGAGGTTTATTTAAATGATAAAAAACTTGCGTTTACTGCTAAAGAGTTTCAAATATTAAATTATCTTTCAGACCACCCAAATAGAGTATTTACTAGAGAACAGTTATTTAATCAGGTGTGGGGATATGATGATTTTGGTGATATTAATACTGTCACTGTCCATATCAGAAAAATAAGAGAAAAAATTGAAGTTAACTCAAAAAAACCGATTTATATTACAACTATATGGGGAGTAGGTTATAAGTTTGAAAACCCAGAATAGCATAAAGACACTGTTTTCATTTATTATCATCATTGTATTGGTTACTGTTTTAACACTAACATTTTATTTTATACAAAGAGAGAATGATATAAATGAATCACACAATATAAATACATTGAGAGCTTTTACTTCACCTATTGTTAATATAGTTAATGAAGATTTCCCCAATATAGATGATGATAAATTGAGTAGTCGTCTTGATGAATTGAAAATAACTGCTCTTGTTTCTGATTTAAGTAGTAACATTTTATATAATAATACATCCTTTAGCAACACTGATATAACACATGAGTTATATCAAGATCAATCTTATTCATTGAGAAATGAAGATATGATAAAAGTATCTTTCACAATTAATGATGATACAAGCGTAGTTGGGTTTGTAATATTTGAGATACCAAAAGAAGAGTTGATTGATAGCAACTATGATTTCTTACTTATTATTATAGTTTTTGAAGTGTTACTTTTTATTACATTGATTGTCTACCTAGTAATAAATTATAAAAGAATTATTTTGGATCCAATTAATAAACTAGATAGTGCTTTACTCGACATTTCTAATGGTATTTATAACAAGTTAAGTTCAAGTAAAGGAGTTTCTATTAAGAGTTTTACACACTATAATATTATGCTTGAGGAAATGGAAAATATGTTAAGTAATCAAGCAAATTAT
>DAOVWR010000139.1 GCA_030636545.1 Mycoplasmatota bacterium | reverse complement strand
CTGATACATTATCCCATTTTAGTTTAGCTGGATTATCTATTGGATTATTCTTAATCAATATCTTAGGTTTTACTTTTATTAGTGATCCTTTATACTTAGCAATGATATTTAGTGTTATCGGAGCACTGTTTATTGAAATACTTCGTGGATACTATCAAAACTATAAAGAAATATCAATGCCGATAGTTATGAGTTTAGGGACAGCCTTAAGTGCTTTATTCATTTCCCTAAGTGGTGGATTTAATAGTAGTATTTATAACTATTTATTCGGAAGTATCTTAACTGTTGGTGATAAGTATTTAACTGTTATGGCAATTACTGCCGTAATAACAATTGGTCTAATAGTTATATTTTACCGAGAAATGGTTATCATCAGTTTTGATGAAACTTACGCAAGACTACTTGGTATTAAAGTTGGACGTTTTCAATTAGTTTCAACTATCTTACTAGCAGTTGTTGTTTCGTTATCTTTAGCAACTGTTGGAGTATTACTAGTTGCCTCATTAATGATTATTCCTGTCGCCGCCGCCATGAAAGTTGGTAAGAGCTTTAAGAACACGATTGGAATAGCAATTCTCTTTAGTGAGATATCAGTTATTGGTGGTCTTTGGCTATCATACGAAGTAAATATCGCATCTGGTGCTACTATTGTATTAATTAATATCTTTATTTTAGTATTAGTAGGTATCTTTAAAGGATTCTTCAAAACTAGGAGATTAAGGGATACACAAACTGATTTAGCTACAAAATAAAAATGAAATAGTCATCTATTTCATTTTTTTTACTTCTTTTTAAGACATATGTGTCTTGTTTTTCTAAGAAACATCAATGTATTGTCAAATTTTTTTGCTTTTTTAGTGATTATATATCAAAATAAAAATATGAGGTGATTAATTTGAAACAATTACTTAAATACAGAAGAGATCTTCATCAAATCCCTGAAATTGGTCGAAAAGAGTTTAAGACAAGAGACTATCTTTTGTCTACTCTTAAAGATATGGAATATGAACCTAAGGTAATCTTTAATACTGGAGTTTATGTTTATATTGATTACGGAAATACTGAAACTACCATGTTTAGATCTGACATTGATGCTCTAAAAATCAATGAAATGAATAACATCGATTTCAAATCAAAACACGAAGGATATATGCACGCTTGCGGACATGATGGACATATGTCAATGTTACTCGGATTCGCTAGTTATTTAAAAGATAAAGAACATTTTAATCGTAATATACTTCTTCTCTTTCAACCAGCTGAAGAAGGACCTGGTGGAGCAAAAGAGATTATTAAAACAGGTATAATGAAAAGACTAAATGTAACTGAAGTTTATGGAATACATTTATTCCCTAATTATGAAGAAGGTAAAATCATCTCTAAAGGTGGATACTTAATGGGAAGTATTACCATAATTGATATTGAAATACTTGGTGAATCAGCTCATGTGGCTATGCCTAATGAAGGAATTGATGCATTGTATTATGGATCATTATTTCACATAGAATTAATGAAACAGTTAGATGATAAATTAAAAGCTGATAAATACATTCTAAAGTTTGGAGTTATGTCTTCAGGGTCAGCTAGAAATATCGTTTCTAATAAAACAATTTTTGAAGGAACACTAAGAACATTAGATGAAGAAACAAGATTAAAGATAATAGAAATTATTAATAAACTTAAAGATAAGTTCATATCAAAATATAAGGTTAAAATAAACCTTATAACAGAATATCTATATCCAGCAGTAAATAATGATATAGATGTTTATAACCGCTTTAAAAATCTAATTAAAAATGATTTTGAGTTAATTGAACTAAAAGAACCTTT
>DAOVWR010000087.1 GCA_030636545.1 Mycoplasmatota bacterium | reverse complement strand
TATAGTTCATTATTATAAATATAAAATTCGTTTGATTTGGATATCTCATTTAAAACTAAGGAAATTAGCTCATCTGTATCAGATGATAAGCTGATATTAGCAATATATTCAGGATTGAAATAGTAGCTTTCGGGATTGCTTACTATAATAGTGACATTGAATAGTTCTGTTTCACTACTTTTCATTAGTGAATAACATTTTGGTGAAACCACTACTTTCACTAGTGGCTCTTCTTTAATGAAAAGTAATACTGATAAGACAACTAATAAAAATGATAAGACTATTCCAATCATTTTAATCTTCATCAATTTTCACCTTAACTAGGCTGTAGTATTCGGTTGTGACAATAAAAATTTCCCAACCACCCTTTTTGACATTCTTGTAAAAACGGTAGTATTTAGCTACACCGTTACTTACCTTTCCTTCTCCTTCAATACGAACAACCAGTTTTGTCATTGGATCAACATATACTTTGATTTCAAATTCTTCCTCAATAGCTTTTGAATGAGTAGTGGTAATTGAATGCTTAAGTTGTTGTTCAAGTCCTAGTTTAAATCCTGAATCTTGGCCTTTAAGATTTAAGCCAATAGTTCCAGTTACGCTATATTGTTTTTTTAAGTCTTCTTCTGATTTAAAACTAAATGTTTCAATAATTGCTGTTTCACCATGATTCTCAATAACATATAATGTTTCTTTAATAAAATAGGCTTTCTCATTTTCATAAGCAACATAGGTTCTCCAACCCCAAAATCTTCTTTTTTCCATTTTACTATAGTATTTGTCATAATCACTATTACTGTATTTCTCAAGCATTTTCGCACCAGAATGTTCAAACGTTATTTCTTGGTACGTAAGATAGTCACTTGCTTGTGCATATTGGTAATAAAAACTACTGATAAACATTAATAAACTGATAATAATCATTTTCTTCATAAAAAACACCTCCATTACTATACTAGTAACGAAGGTGCTGGTTTTCTTTATTATTCAAAAAGATCTAAATGTTTATTAAGTTTTTCTAAAGTATTTTTATAGCCTTGATCAAATCTTCTTAAAATATATTTATTATTAAAATCAAGGACTCCTCTTAAACTGTGTTTTGGATGAATCGTGACTAGTCTAACGCCTTTAACAGGTTTCTTTTTAATGAAAGTGGCCTTAAATAAATCAATACAGATGATTACTTCACAGCCTGCATCAATTAAAGGTTGATAAGGAATATTATCCAATATTCCGCCATCATAAAAAGTCTCATTCCCAATCATTATCGGACGAAAAGCAATCGGAATAGCACATGAAGCTAACATAACTTTTTTTACATCTTCATAATCTAATTCTTTTAGTGAATGATAAGTGATCTGTTTATCGTCTTTAAAATAGTGTTTATAATTTGTATGCAGCAAATCAAAGAAAGTACTTTTTTCTCCACCTAAATAAGTGGTAGCTATAAAAACATCTTTTTCTTGAATTTTTGCATAGTCGATTGTTTCATCCATAAGTTTTTCCAATCTTTTAGTACTAAAAACTCCATGATTTAAAAACTTAAGCTTTTCTTTATAGATTCTTTTATAAATTTTCTTTTCAATATTAAATAAACTGTCCTTGTCTAGAGTAAGCCATAAATTCTTGGCTATTTCATAATCACCCATCGCAAATAAGACAGCATTTAAGCTACCGACACTTGCTCCTGAATAAGCACTTATTTTATCGATTATCCCTAATTCGATAAGTGCCTTCCAAGCTCCTATTTGGTAGGCACCACGTGCTCCACCACCTGCTAAAGCAAGTCCTATTTTCTTCATAGTTATCCCCCCCTATAAAACAGTTATTTCTTTTATTACATCTCCTTGTGCAATGTTAAATACATAATCCATTCCAGTTACTACTTTTCCAAATACGGTATGTACTCCATCTAAATGAGGAAGTGGGTTATAACAAATAAAGAATTGTGATCCACCTGTATTTTTACCGGCATGCGCCATTGATAAACTACCTACTTCGTGTTTGTTTGGATTATTTGCTGTTTCACATTTAATCTGGTAACCAGGTCCACCAGTACCATTTCCAAGTGGGCATCCACCTTGTGCTACAAAACCTGTGATTACACGGTGAAATGTTAATCCGTTATAAAACCCTTTATTAATTAGCTTAGTAAAGTTCTCAACTGTAATAGGTGCATCAGTTTCAAATAATTCAATAATAACTTCTTTGTTTCCATTTTCTAAAATCATCTTTGCTTGCATAATAACCTCCTAGTATTTTCTCTTTATATTATTTTTATATACTTCTTTAATAAATCCTCCACCAAGGCAACGATCATCTTGATAAATAACAGCTGCTTGTCCTGGAGTTACTGCGCGTACATCTTCTAAAAATGTTATTAATAAGTTATCACCAACATGTTTAATTGTTACTTCTGTATCAGCTTGACGATATCTGAATTTTGCAGTGTAAACAAACTTATTATCAAACTCATCATGATTGATTAAATTAATATCTTCAACAAGACATGAATTACTATATAATGTTGGATGGTGAAATCCTTGACCAATAATCAATTCATTCTTTTCTAGATCTTTTCCTATAACAAACCAAGGCTCATTTCCATACTTTTTACTTCCACCAATTCCCAAGCCTTTTCTTTGGCCTATTGTGTAGTACATGAGTCCATTATGGTGGCTAATTATAGCACCATCCTCAGTTACCATTTCACTCTTTTTACTAGGTAAATAGTTACTTAAGAATTTATCAAAATCACGTTCACCAATGAAACAAATACCTGTCGAATCTTTTTTATCTTTAGTTGGTAAATCGTATTTGTGAGCTAAATCTCTTACTTCCTTTTTTGTTAAATGTCCAATTGGAAATAATGTTTTAGCTAGTTGCGATTCATTCAACTGACTTAAGAAATAGGTTTGATCTTTGTTGTTATCTTCACCTCTAAATAACGTTGGTCTCTTACCAACAATAGCTACTTTTGCGTAATGTCCCATTGCTATATAGTCAGCGTCAAATTTCTTCGCATATTCTAAAAAAGCATCAAATTTGATATATTTATTGCATAAGATATCAGGGTTAGGTGTACGGCCTTTTTTATATTCATCAAGGAAGTATGTGAACACATTCTCCCAATATTCTTCGATGAAGTCAACTCTATATATAGGTATATTTATCTTCTTGGCTACATTAACCGCATCTTGATAGTCAATTTCCTGAGGACATATTTCGTCATCCTTGTCAGGATTTCCTAAAATATCATTATTAGTGGTGCTATCCCAGTTCCTCATAAAGAGTCCAATAACATTATATCCACGTTCTTTTAATAACAACGCAGCAACACTACTATCTACTCCTCCACTAAGTCCAATTACTACTGTTTTAGGCATAGGCACCTCCATTTCTGTACATGTGTACTTATCTTTTTTTTGTTATATTTCTTGATCTTCAATTTCTATATTATTACTTTTGATAATCAATATCACTTGGTAGTCTTAAGTCACCTCGTGGTGATACACTAATATCTAAAATCTTTGGTGAATCAGGTAAAGCTTGTCTTTTAAACTGTTGGGAATAAAATCTTCTGAAAAATGCCTTTGTATACTTTTCACTTTCTTGATTAGAGAAGTCAAAAACTATTTTTAGAAGCCAAATGATTCGTGATTCTTCATCACCAAATCTTAATACTCTATGAATAATATAATCATTGACCATATATTTTCCAATTGTATCTTCGGTCTTTTGATTTGAAGCAAGTTCAGGAGTTATAGGTGTATCTATTATACTAAGCAATGTTTCTCTAGTTGCCTCATCAAATTTATTGATTGCGTAATTCAGAATCATAAATTTAACTAACGTTTTAGGGATGCCGGCGTTAATACCGTACATACTCATTTGGTCTCCATTATATGTACACCACCCAAGTGCTAACTCGCTTAGATCTCCCGTACCAAGTACTATTCCATTTTCCTTATTAGCAAGATTCATAAGAATCATTGTTCTAATTCTGGCTTGTGTATTCTCATATGTTATATCTTCTGTCACGCCATCATGACCTATTAAACTAAAATGGTCTCTGACGTGCTTATTAATATCTATTTCTACGACAGTTACTCCTAAATTATTCATTAAATCTAGTGCGTTTTTCTTTGTAATACTTGAAGTGTGTGGTCCAGGCATTGTTACAGCAATTATTTGTTTGCGATTAATTTTCAAATTATCGTAACATCTTATCGCTATTAACAAAGCAAGTGTTGAGTCAAGTCCACCACTAACTCCGATTACTAAACTAGCTGCACGCACATGTTTAATTCTTTTAATCAATGCATTTTCTTGTAAAGCTGCAATTTTTTCAAAATCAGCTAAAACATTAACTTTTGGAACAAATGGCGTGCTATCAAACTTTTTTCTAAATTCATAGCCCTCTGTTTCTTCTAAACTAAACATAACTTCTTGAAAGTTATGTTGATATCTATTAAGTGTATCTCTATATGATGAGTTTCTGCTTCTTAAAAAGTCGATTTGGTTTAAATCTATATCTCCATAAATAACTTCAGATTCTTGATTAAAGTTTTCTGTCTCAATGATTAAATTACCATTTTGAGCAATCACATTATGACCACTAAAGACAGTTTCGCTAGTTGACTCGTTAACTCCAGCACTACAATAAACATAAGCCCCTTCATTTCTTCGAGAATGCTCTAGGATAGTTCTTTTTCGGATTTCTCTTTTACCTAAGACATCGTTTGATGCACTTAAATTAAGAATCATCTTAGCACCATTTATTGACAAGATGTTTCCAGGACTAATTGGTGCCCACATATCTTCGCATATCTCAACACCAAAACTAACTTGTCCGTCAAAACCCTTAAAGACGAGGTTACCAAAAGGAATTTTTTCATTAAAATAAGT
>DAOVWR010000120.1 GCA_030636545.1 Mycoplasmatota bacterium | reverse complement strand
GAACTTACTGCAGTAATAACTTTAATGAAACTTAAAAATTACGAGGCAGCACTTGGAAATATTGTTGGATCAAACGTCTTTAATCTAACAATAATTAGTGTTGTTGATATCATTAATTATAAAGAGAATATTTATGAAATATTAGTTACAAATCAAGCCCTAAGAGAAAATGTATCTTTACTCTTGATTTTAGGACTGATTAACTCTATAATATTAATGATAGCTTTACTAAGAAAGAAATCTTTGAGTATTTATACGTATGTTATTCCAAGTATATTAATACTAATTAGCTATTTTGTATACATTGGATTAAGTCTATAGGAGGAAAAATCATGAGAATTCAAGATATAATTTTATTAACCGTAGCATTGTTCCTAATCACTTTGGTAGTGCTACAAAGTTCAAAAGATAATATTAATAACGCTTTTAGCGGTGAAAAAAGTGAATTATTCAACAACCAGAAACAACGTGGTTTTGAATTAGTTTTAAGTCGTGTTACTGCTGGAACAAGCCTAGTATTCATACTACTTAGTGTTTATGCGATGGTATATTAAGAACACATAAAGTGTTCTTTTTTTTCTAAAAAAATCAAATAAAGGAGGTTATATTTATGAAAGACAAAATATTAAAATTATTAAATAATGAAGAAACAAGAAAACTGTCGATTGATAGTTTAAAAGAAATTTTAGAAGTGAAAACAAGTAACGATTTTAAAGAATTAGTTAAAACAATGAATAACCTAACAAAAGACGCAATAGTAATTGAGAGTAAGAATCACGAATATAGCCTTACTAAATATACTAGTTTTGTGGTAGGTCATTTAGATTTAAAAGAAAAAGGTTTTGGGTTTGTTATTCCGCTTGATACTCAAGGAGATGATATATTCGTCTCAAGAGATTTAATCAATGGCGCAATGAATCTAGATAAGGTATTAGTTTATGTCTCTAGAAATAGAAGTGGAACTAGACCTGAAGGTGAAATCAGAAGAGTTATTGAAAGAAAGTATACACACATTATTGGAACACTTCAATATCGTGACGGTATGGGGTATTTAATAAGTGATGATAAAACAATTAAGCAAAATATTATTATCAGAAAAGAAAATTATAAGGGAGCTCGTAAGTTTGATAAAGTAAGAGCGAAAATAATTAATTATGCATACAAAGGTAAAATCGAATGCGCGGTTAGTGAAGTTATTGGAAACATTAACGATAAAGGTGTCGATATAATTAGTAAAATCCTAAAATACGATATTGATCCAGTCTTCAGTGAAGAAGTTATCAACGCTGCTAGTAAATTTACAAAAGTAAATGAATCAGACTACCTTGATCGAAGAGACTTAAGAGAAGAAATGATTATCACCATTGATGGTGATGATTCTAAAGACTTTGATGACGCTGTAATCGTTAAAAAACTAGATAACGGAAACTATCATCTAGGTGTTAGTATAGCGGATGTAAGCAACTATGTAACTAAAGGAAGCATTCTAGATCAAGAAGCTTATAAACGAGGAACATCAGTTTATTTACCTGGGACAGTAGTTCCAATGTTACCAGTGAACTTAAGTAATAATATTTGTTCATTAGTACCTGGTGAAGATAGACTAACAATTAGCTGTGATATGGAAATAGATCAAAATGGTAAAGTTGTAAAATATGAAATCTATCCAAGTGTTATAAAATCATATAAAAGAATGACTTATTCTAAAATCAATAATATCTTTAATGGTGATAAGGACTTGAATAATGAATATAGCGATTTAATCGAAATGTTTTATGACATGCGTAACCTTGCAAAAGTTCTTAAAAAGAAAAGAGACATAGTAGGAAGTATTAACTTTGAAACAGATGAAGCATATATAATATTAGATGATAAAGGAAAAGCAGTCGATGTAGTTTTAAGAGAAAGAGGAATCAGTGAAAATATCATTGAAGAATTTATGCTTAAAGCAAATCAAGTAGTAGCTGAACATGTTTACTGGCTAAACTTACCATTCGTATACCGAGTTCATGATAAGCCAACTGCAGAAAAACTTAATCGCTTACTTAAAATGAGTAATGCCTTAGGTTACAAAGTTAAAGGTAAAAATGAAATAAGCAATCTAGAACTTCAGAAATTACTCGCAAATGTAAAAGATACCTCAGCTGAAAAAGGAATTAACTTATTGATGCTTAGAAGTATGCAAAAAGCAATCTATAGTGAACAAAATATTGGACATTACGGCCTAGCATTTGAACACTATACTCACTTCACTTCACCAATTAGAAGATATCCTGATTTAATTGTTCATCGTTTATTAAGAGAGTATTTCTTTAATAATAATCAATCAACAAAAGTGATTGATTATTATCAAGAGACAATGCCTAGTATCGCTGTTCAAGCAAGTACAACAGAACGAAAAGCAGTTCAACTTGAAAGAGAAGTAACTGATATGAAAAAAGCTGAATATATCACAAAGTTTATCAATAAAGTATTTGATGGTATAATAAGCAGTGTTACAGGATTTGGACTATATATTACATTGCCAAATACAGTAGAAGGATTAGTTCATATTTCTGAATTAAGAGATGATTACTATATCTATGATGAAAACTTAATGATTCTTATAGGTGAAAGAAAACACCGAATCTTTAGAATTGGTGATAAAGTAAAAGTTAAAGTAATGAATACGCACATTAGTGCTGGAGATATTGATTTCAAAATAATCTCATAAAGAAAAGAGGTG
>DAOVWR010000027.1 GCA_030636545.1 Mycoplasmatota bacterium | reverse complement strand
TTACTAGTTAACATAATATATATTATAGGAACTTATTGAAATTTGAACAAAACGATTCTTTTGCACTTCTAAGACAATTAAAAGCCTCTCTTTATATTGTTTTTATAGTGACTTCTACCGTGTTATGCATTGTTAACATATTCATTTATGATTGATGACTATATTAATATCGAGGTTCTTCTATTTTCGAAAATAGAGTAAATTTGTTGTACTTATTTTGAATGTCTTGGGTCTTTATTTGATGTGAGAGGAAATATTACCCCATAATAGCATTGTCGATTAGGGGGCAAATTTGGCATAAAAAAAAGGGTATCAAAATCACCCTTTTTTATCGTTCTTTATGTTTAGAAATTCAACTACATCTAATCCTAAATTTTTGTATACTTCTTCTGCTTCTCTGACGGTATCATTATATAGAAAATCTGGTGAATGAGCATCACTTCCAAAAATTGTCTTACAGTCATGTTGTTTTACTATTTTCCAAAATTCTAATCTAGGATAGTTTGGTGAGAATCCATTTTCAGTAATTCTTCCACCTCTCCTATATCCATTCGCGTTATATTCCAAGATGATATTGTTTTTCTTAGCTGATTTACAGATTCGATGTGCTACATCTTCTGCATACTTATCAAATTCTTGGTAACTATTGAGATACAGATCAGGATGTGCCATGATATCAAAGTATCCAGATTCGATGGCATCCTCTAGATATGATGCATATCTGTTAATCTGATCAACAGTTTTAAGTCCAAACCCGGAAATCAGGTCATTCATACCTTTTTTCATCGATATATAATGCTGTCCATGGATAAGGTAGTCAACTTTTTCTCTTAAGAATTCATAGTATTGTTCATGATCATAAAAATACTCAACTTCAACACCTTTTAGGATCTTTATTTTGCCTTTATACTTCTCTTGAGCAGCTTCGATATCTTCTAAATAGGTCGTAAAATCACTAGGTTTCATTCTAACGCCTCTATCAGCAATTCTACTGTTAGGAGCGTGATCACTCATTCCGAGTTCTTTTAACCCTATCTTAATGGCTTCTTTAACATAATCTTCAGTATTTCCTTTAGCGTGGTTACATAAGTAATGATGCGTGTGGTAGTTTGCTTTCATAGTTAGTTAAGTCGGTAATGACAACCGATACTTTCCTTTCTCAGTGATGCTGAATTGATAATAATCAATGCAGTTTGAACCATATTAAGGGCTTCATAGTAAGCTTTTGAGTTATTTGGATACTTAAGTAAGTTTTTTTCCATCTTTACAATTATCTTTTTAGCAAAGAGTAATCCTTCTTTTGTGCGTACTATACCAACATATTCGTCCATTGTTAATCCTAATTTCTTTTTAATTGGCTTATAGTTGTATTTATAACTATGATATTCGGTTATATTACTATCATAATTGATGTTTTTAGATATTTTTTCATTTATCTTGTTAGCAATACGGTTTCCAAAGACAACGCACTCAAGTAATGAATTAGATGCTAGTCTATTAGCTCCATGAACACCGTTTGATGCACATTCACCATTAGCATAAAGGTTTTTCATGCTAGTTAAGCCATCTAAATTGACTTTTATGCCACCAACATTAAAATGTTGGACGGGAGAAACTGGGATTAAATCTTTTCCCATTATTATATTTTCTTCTTTTAAGTGTTTGTAGATTGTGGGAAAACGGTTTTTAAGGAATTCTTCACCTAAATGTTTTGTATCAAGATATACGTGATCTGTCCAAGTATCGTACATTTCACGGTAAATTGCTTGAGAAACTTTGTCTCTAGGTGCTAATTCAAGCAAAGGTGTGTATTTTTTCATGAATCGTTCACCTTCAGAGTTAATTAAATAAGCTCCTTCGCCTCTTAAGGCTTCACTTATTAGGAATTTAAAGCGGCTTTTTGAGTATTCATTATGAAAAGCTGTCGGATGAAACTGAATAAATTCTAGATTTTCTAGCTCAATATTGGCTCTGTAAGCCATTCCTATCCCATCTGATGTGGCAATAGCGCTATTTGTAGTAGATCCATAGATATTTCCAATTCCTCCAGTAGCTAATATCGTACTCTGAGCAATAAATTCAATAACTTCTGTACCTTTAGCTAAACAACATACACCAAAACAAGTATTTTCCTGGTAAAGAAGATCTAAAGCCATCATGTCTTCATGAATATGGATGTTTTCTCGAGTGTAACACTCATTTTTTAGGGCTTCCATGATATCTTTACCAGTGGCGTCGCCACCACTATGTAAAATACGTCTTGTACTGTGTCCTCCCTCTTTAGTTAAGAGGATATCTCCTGATTCATCGCGATCAAAAGCAACTTGAAATTTCATCAATTTGTTGATATTTTCACTAGCTTCAGTGACCAATATCTTCACAGCTTCCTTATTATTTAAATAACTTCCTGCTTTTAGAGTGTCTTCAATGTGGGCATCAATATTTTCCTGAATAAAATCTAGCTCTCCGGCGATTCCGCCTTGAGCTAGGTTACTATTAGTGACAATTAATGACTCTTTTACAACAATATCGACTCTTTTATGAGAATCGATATTAAGGGCAGTGTAAATACCAGCAAGTCCGGCACCTACAATGACAACATCTGTTTTAATTTGTAACATATTATCACCTAACTTAGTTTCATCATCTTATCTAAGGCCTTAAAGGCTTTTAGTCTTATACTTTCTTCTACTTCAATTACGTATTTATTATCTTTTAATGCATAGTAAATATCTTCTAATCTTGTTAGTTTCATATCATAACAAGCTAAATTGTCTGTGAGAATATGGAATTTCTTGTTTGGACAAGCTTTTTCCATAGTGTGGATGATTCCGTTTTCAGTACCAATAATGAATTCATCATGATCACTCTCGATAACGTAGTTTAGCAGTCCTTTAGTACTTCCTGCGAAATCTGCGATTTTAACAATTTCTAGTTTTGCTTCAGGATGAACAATAAACTTGGCATTCGGATACTTTAGTTTCATCATTTCTACTTGGTCTATGGTTAAATCGTTATGAATACAACAAAAACCGGGCCATACTTCCATATCTAGGTCGTATTTCTCTCTTAAATAAGTACCTAGATTCTTATCTGGCACGTATAACATCTTTTGACCTTGGTAATGCTTAATAATTTTCTCGGCGTTACTCGATGTAACACAAATATCGCTTAAAGCTTTTACTTCAGCCGTTGAATTAACGTAACATACAACAATTCTTTCTGGGTGTTTTTCTTTATAACTCATTAAACGAACTTTTGTGACCATATCAGCCATCGGACAACCAGCTTCTTTTACAGGAAGTAAAACAGTTTTCTCTGGAGATAGTATTTTAGCTGTTTCAGCCATAAAATGAACACCAGCAAATAAGATAGTATCCGCAGCAGTTTTACTAGCTACTTGGCTTAAATATAAACTATCACCAGTAAAATCAGCGATATCTTGAATATCACCATCTTGATAGTAATGTGCTAATATAACAGTGTTTTTCTCTTCTTTTAGTCGTTTAATCTCTTTAATCATGAATGATTTGTCCATATTATTCACCTCGCAAATGTATTTTATCACTAAATATATGGTCTTGCAATTAGAAAGGTATTTATTTATGTTATTACATATATAATATCATATTATGTTATAATTTTTACGATAGGAGTGATACTGTGGAAATTAAAAGACCATTAGCTTATAGAGCTAGACCAACTACATTAGATGAAATTGTTGGGCAAACACACATTGTCGGTAAAAATGGTATTGTCAGAAGGATGATTAACAACGATCAAATGTTTAGTTTGATCCTTTATGGACCACCTGGTGTTGGAAAAACAACAATTGCGACTGTAATTGCTAGTAATTTTGGAATTAACACATATAAATTTAATGCTTCAACCGACAAAAAGGCTCAATTAAGAGAAATAGTTCAGGTTAGCATAAACTATGGTGCACTTGTAATAATTGATGAAATTCATCGAATGAATAAAGATATTCAGGATTTTTTACTCCCACATGTTGAAAATGGGAATATAATTATGATTGGACTAACAACAAACAATCCCTATCACTCAGTGAACCCAGCGGTTCGCTCAAGAACACATATTCTAAAGTTAACAGGAATAAGCTCAAAAGATATTATAAAACGCTTAAAACAAGTAAACAAAGCGTTCAAAGATGAACTAATGTCTTCAATCGAAGAAAATGTTTATGAATACATCGCAACATCTGCAAATAGTGATATTAGAACTGCCCTAAATAGCTTAGAGATCCTTAATATGGCTTATCCTAATACTAATATAACTCTTGAAATGACTAAAAAGGTTTTAATGAAGCCATCTTTATCACTCGACAAAGATGAAGATAATTACTTTAATATCTTAAGTGCTTTTCAAAAATCAATTAGAGGCAGCGATGTTGATGCAGCACTTCACTACTTAGCAAGACTAATAGCAATGGAAGATTTGGATAGTATCTTAAGAAGAATGACAGTTATTGCCTATGAAGATATCGGCTTAGCTAACCCAAGCGTTATTAATAAAATGGACGCATGTACGAGATCTTGTGAGCGAGTAGGATTTCCAGAAGCACGGATCCCTTTAAGCCTTTTGGTAATTGATATGTGTCTTTCACCCAAATCAAATAGCGCAGTAAGCGCTATAGATAAGGCATTAGAAGATGTAATGAGTGGAAAAACTCCAAAAATACCGAATCATATTATCAATGTTGCTAATTTTGAAGACAAAGATAAGTACTTATACCCTCATGACTTCAATGATGCCCTAGTTTACCAACAATACCTTCCAGACGAACTAAAAAACAAAATTTATTATAAAGGTAAAGAAACTGGTAAATATGAGAGAGCTTTAAAGGCTCAAAATATCAAAATAAAAGCTGTCTTAAAAAAGTAGAAATAAATTGTCCCTTATTATAGTATATTATATATATATTATATTATTATATTATAGGCAATAAACAAAAGAGGCAAAATCGCCTCTTTTAATTACGTAAATATTCAATAAAATCAAACCACTTTTTGGAAGAGAAAAACTCGATATTTGTCGTTGATGGTATTTGTAGATTACTAATACTATTCACAACCTCGACATCAAATGGTAATTCTAAAACTACCTCAATCTCCATTAATTCAAGATACTCTTTAATTTCCTTGGCTTTATTAAGCGATAGATCATACTTATTGATAATAACTTTAGCTTCAACACTAAACATTTTTACTAAATGAACTACTTTTTTAAGATCATGCAATCCAGAAATAGTCGGCTCAGTAACAATTATTGCTTTAGATACACCAGTTATTGCACTAATTACATTACAAGCAATACCAGGTGATCCATCAATTATTATCATCTTACGATTTTCCTTATAAGCTATATCCCTAGCCAGTTTCCTAACCTCAGCAACAAGCTTACCACTCGATTCTTCTCCCGGAATAAGTCTGGCGTCAATCATTGGTCCGAAAATCGTTTTACGGTGATATATCTTACCAATAACAGAGTCATGCATCGTTATTGCCCCTTCTGGACAAACATATTCACAGACCTTACAACCTTCACAAGCAGAGTTGTTAATAATAATGTCATCACTTATCGCATTAAAGTTACAAGAAGTATGACAAAGACCACAGTAAGTACATTTTTCATAGTCAATAACTGGTCTTTGGAAGCCAATAAAATCTCTTTCTTTAACTATTTCACCTTTAATTAAGATATTTAAGTCAGGGGCATCAACATCACAGTCAGCAATAACTAAATCTTCAAAGAAAGGTATTATTGAAGCTGTTAAACTTGTTTTTCCTGTGCCGCCTTTCCCACTAATTACTACTATTTCATTGATCATCTTTATCACCTAACACTTTTCTAGCGATATTTGCTATCTTTTCTTTAAAGTATTTACTATAGTTGATTAATAACTCTCCATCAGCCATAATACGTGCAAATTCACGATCAAATTTGATCTTTTCAAGTAATTCAATCTTCTCTTCTTCCAAATAATGATAAATATCATCATTTCCTAAGTTGCTTTTATTTACTACTACCCCGAAATTTCGCTTTTCAGCACGTAGCAACTCAACAACCATTCTCATATCACTTAAGCCAAAAGGTGTCGGCTCAGCGCAAATTATACAGTAATCTGCCCCATCTATTGCGGCAACAGTTGAACAACTTGTTCCTGGTGGGCTATCAATTAACAATAATTCGGCATTTTTTGTGCTTTCTTTCAATGTTTCAATGATTTTAACACCACTTACTTCACCAACTGTTAGATTTCCATAAAGAAATAATTTATTTTCTTTTATTTGGGTATGATAGATTACTCCTACTTCTTTATCAATGTAAGAAATGGCTTCATTTGGGCATACCATTGCGCAACCACCACAATCATGACAAAGATCTTGAAAGACTAATATCTTCTTTTTAGCGGGGATTATGGCATTAAAATTACAGAAATCACCACATTTACCACAATAATTACATAAATCATCATCAACTAAAGGATATTTCTTATAAACTATTTCTTCCTTTACTAAATTACCCTTTAAGAAAAGATGACTATTAGGTTCTTCAACATCAGTATCAATTAAAGTAGCTTGTTCTAGATAAGAAAAGAGGTTGACAGAAAGAGTTGTCTTTCCTGTCCCACCTTTTCCGCTAAGAATAGCTATTTTCATTAGTGACGTCCTTTACTAGTAGAAATTAATAGTTCAGGAAGTTTTTTCTCATAAAACAAATAAAGAACTTCTTTAACTGTTTTTTCACGAGGATATTGATAACTTTTGATTTCAAATGCTTTTAGTGCTTCTAGGGCTTTAGGCCCTAATTCAGGGGCAAGTACAATATCTACATTTAAATCCCCTAAGATTTTAACAGCCTTACCACCAGCGCCACTTCCAGCGTCTTTAGCAGTATTTATTACTGCGGTAAAACTTAAAGAATCATGATCGTAGATAATAAAGTACTCACAGCGAGCAAATCGATCTGATACTTTACTAAATTCTTTGTTTTCTAATGAGCTAATGGCAATTTTCATAATAATACTCCTTAATGATCACAAGTATGATCGGGCTCATGAGTACATGTGCTACCTTTAGATGTTAGGAATCCACCTAAATACTCATTTAAATTAACATCAATACGTCCAGCTGCGCCTAATACTACATCTATTCCATGTCTTTGGAATAACTCAACAGCCATTTGACCCATTCCACCTGTAATTATTACATCAACAGAACTTTCTGCGAGAAACTGTGGTAAAACACCAGGTGCATGAGGTGGTGGAGTAACATATTTCACTTCTGTGATAACATTTTCTTTAATTGTGTAAATAACAAACTCCTTTGTATGACCGAAATGACCATCTACAGTCACTTTATCACTCGTTGGAAAGGAAACTCTCTTAACTTCTTTTTCTTCAATATTCATCTTGCTTTCTCCTTTTAATTTAATATTTCTAATATCGTTCTTAATTTCTAATATCTTATTGTTTAAGATAATATCAACTACCTTTTTTCTAGCTGAAAGTAACAATCTTTGAATAGTGGCTCTCGATATCTGCATTTCTCCAGCTGCTTCAATTTGCGATAAACCTTCGTAATCACATAAACGCATTGCTTCAAATTCATCTAACATAATGTTGATGCTCTGTAAGTCTGATTTAGGGATTCCGGCTGGTTTAAAGGATCTAGAACTATCTAACCTTCTCGCATATCTTTTCTTTCTTGTAGTCATTTTATCATCTCCTATGTGCATATGCACACTTACAGTATATACCTTAGATGGGATTTGTCAACCCAAAAAGAGTCAGTTTTCCATCTTTTTAAATAACGATTTTTATTTATAAAAAGAAAAGTGCAAGGCATTAACACTTTTCATAAATCTTTAGTATAATAAAAATGAAATTATCTTAAGGAGAAAGCTTATGAAATTTATTAAATCACCTAAATTTGTTTATTTTGCCTTTATATGGCATGGATTCTTCCTCGCATTGACTGTTTCAATGTTGGATCTTAATACGGTCTTTCCGGCTTTAGTAACAACTTTAACGAGTTCTAAAGTTATTTTCGCAGCCTTTTATAGCATCATGCTTGGGGTTCCGATGATTTTTAATGTGGTTTTTGGTCATTATTTAAGAAATAAGCCTTATAAAAAGAAATACTTACTTCTTGGTATTTATTTAAGAAGTTCAGCATTTCTAGGAATGGCTTACTTTACTTATTACTTTAGTACTAATAATCCGACATTAACAATTATTAGTTTCTTCTTCTTTGTATCATTATTTAGTATTAGTGCTGGATTTGCGGGATTATCATATACTGATATCATCGCGAAAACATTAAATCGAGAAAAAAGACTTAAATTATACACTCTAAAACAGTTTTTTGGAGGATCAGCCGCCTTCATTGGTGGATTATTAATTGCGCAAATATTTTCAATGAGTATTAGTTATCCAACTAACTACGCAATTAGCTTGCTAATTGGATTCGGAGGTTTAATTATCGCCTCACTAGGTTTTATATTATTACCTGAACCTTCCTCGATAACTACTCAAAATAAAGAATCATTACTAAGTTTTATTAAAAGAATTCCGTCAATATTGCGGAAAGATGAAAGTTTTAAATCATTTATTATTGTTGAGAATTTATCAGGATTTAGTATTATGATTTTGCCGTTTTATATGGTTTTTGCTAAGGAAACATTTAATATTGATGATAGTTTTATCGGTAAATACTTAATTGTCTTAACAGTTGGGACTATTTTCTCTAATGTAGTTTGGGGTGTGTTATCTTCTAAGTTGAATGCTAAAGCGATTATGAGAATTTGTATTATCATTGGTGGATTAAACCCTTTACTAGCGATATATTTAGGAACAACAAGTCCAGAATACTTCGCAATTATCTTCTTCATCTTAGGATTTATGATTAGTGGTCGTCGAATCGGATTCGAGCCTTACTTATTAGATATTATTCCTAAAACTGAAAGAGTAGAATATTTAGGTATTAGAGGATCACTAAACATTTTAAAGATTATTTTACCCTTAGTTGGAGCTGTTATTATAAACTACTTTGGATTTAATGTGACATTTGTACTTGTCACAATAATGATGGGCATTGCTGTTTACTTACTAGGCAAGATATCAGATAAACAGATGGTTGATTTGTGTTAAGAAAAAAATACATATAAAAAAGAGTTGTCATTAATTTGACAACTCTTTGTTTTATAATACTTACTTTATCTTTTACCTGGGTCGTAAGGCTCCCCTGCAGCACGTGGTGCAGCACTGTTTTTAGAAACAAAGGCTAAGACGATTAGTGTTGCAACATAAGGTAACATTAAATATATTTCGTCATCTAGTCCTAAATTATTAAGAACAGGAATAACTGACTTAGTACTACTTATTACTCGCATAAAGCCGAAGAATAAAGCAGCCATAATAATTCGTTTTGGATTCCAGTTACCAAAGATTAATACGGCTAATGCTAAGAATCCGAATCCGGCTACTGTTGCGTTGAAGCTTGTAGAGAAGCTTAATACGAAGATTACTCCACCTATACCAGCTAAAGCACCAGAAACTATAACACCAACATATCTTAATTTATAAATGTTGATACCAAGTGAATCGGCAGCTTGTGGGTTTTCACCACAACTTCTTAAACGTAAACCTTGTTTAGTTTTATATAAGATTGTAACTGCAACAATGAAAATTATTACTCCAAGTAATGTTGATAAATATACTCCTTGGAAGAAGATATCACCAATAACTGGAATTTTTGAAAGTAATGGAACTTCATGAATAATGTAACTATCATCGATTGGAACTCTTTGTGTACCAAATACGATTCTAGCAGTAAAGATAGCGAATGCTGGTGCAAACATATTCAGTGCTGTTGCACTAATAATTTGGTTAGCTTTCATATTAATTGCTGCAAATGCATGTAGTAAACTGAAAATAATTCCGACTATTCCCCCTACTAACAATCCAATTAATGCAACTAATTGAATCGGTAAATGAGCATTTTCTTCAAGTAGAAGAATTGTTACTGCTCCAACAAACCCACCCATAATCATGATTCCTTCTAAGGCAATATTGATAACCCCAGATCTTTCACTAAATAATGCCCCTAAAGCAACTAATGCTAAAGGTACTGCTGAAGCTATTACTAAAGGTAATATGAAATACATAATTTCAGCAAAACTCATTATGATTCACTCCCTTCAACTATTTCTTCAGGTAAGTTTTCAAGCTGCATTTCTCGTTTTTTCATTGCGCGGATAACAAATTTTTGTAAGAATAATCCAAGCGCACTAGCGTAGATAATAACAGCAATAATAATATCAATGATTTCTGGTGTGAAACTGTATAGTTGCAAGTAGAAACCACCTTGCTTAAGAGAACCATAGAATAGTCCAGCAAGTAATACTCCAAAAGGACTACTTAATCCTAATAAACTAATCGCAATACCTGTAAATCCTTCAGGTATTAGGGCGTTTAATGGTTGTAAAAACTTTCCATCAACTAAGAACATAAGTCCACCAGCAAGCCCAGCTATAGCCCCACTGATTACCATTGCGTAAACAATATTTCTTTTTGAATTCATTCCGGCATATTTACTAGCATTTCGGTTGAATCCAACTGCTTTAAGTTCATATCCGAATGTTGTTTTATTTAAGATAATATGTAAGATAATAACAACAATTACAGCAACTGCAATACCTCCGTTTATACTTGAATTAGGAAATAAGTATTGTAAGTTCATTGCTGGTGTAACTGCGGTAAGTTCAGGAGCTAACGCTCTTGCGTAATCTCTATTGTAAATGTATTTAACAATAAACATTGTGTTTAAATACATTGCTACATAATTTAACATAATTGAGGAAACTACTTCGTTTACATTCCGATAAGCTTTTAATAATCCTGGTATGGCTCCCCATAAAGCTCCAGCTACCATTGCTCCAAAAATTGCAAAAAGCCAATGAAGAAATGGACTAAACTCGCCAAGACTAACAAATTTTACTCCAATAAAGACAGCTGTGAAAGCTCCCATTGTAAGTTGTCCTGTTGCTCCAATATTGAACAATCCAGTTCTAAAGGCAAATGCAACACTTAGACCTGTAAGAATAATTGGTACAGAGAAATAAATCATATCTCCAAAGCTTTTAATATTACGGAATCCACCTTGAAGAATTATGAAGAATCCTCCAAATGCTTGTCCCGGATTTACGATTAACATCAGAATTAATCCAAATAATAATCCTGTTAGGATAGCGATAATACTACCAGCTACATCAACTAATAATTTACTTTCACTCGCTTTGAAACCAGAATTATTTCTTCTAAATAGCAATAATTTGTATAAAATATAACCAAATGCTACTCCGACGATTAATCCTCTAATAATAAGTAACATTGCGTCATTATTAGCAAAGAACTGAGGAATAAAGAAAACAAGTAAGAATAATACAGAGCCAGTAATTAAACCAATCCAGTTATCTAGAAAAAAGTTTAATATTTTATGTCGTCTTTCTCTTGCTTTATCATTCATTATTGATCACTCCTTTTAGAACCAGCCATGTATAGTCCAAGTTCATTTTCAGTTACTACAGCAGGATCAAATTCTCCTACATTTTCACCTTCATACATAACAATGATTCTATCAGATACATTCATTACTTCATCCAATTCAAGTGAAACAAGTAAAATTGCTTTACCAGCATCACGTTGGGTAATTAACTGTTTATGAATATATTCAATCGCTCCAACATCAAGTCCACGAGTTGGTTGAACAGCTATTAATAAGTCAGTATCACGATTGATTTCACGTGCTACAATAACTTTTTGTTGGTTTCCACCACTCATACTTCGTGCTGAAGTTGTTGATCCTTTACCACTTCTAATATCAAAACGTTCAATTAAATGATCAGAATTTGTTCTAATTTCATCAAATCTTAAGAATCCATTATTTTGGAAAGGAGTCTTAAAATATGTTTGTAAAATTAGATTTTGTTCTAAACTATAATCTAAAACAAGGCCGTGTTTATGGCGATCTTCAGGAATGTGAGAAACACCTGAAGTGTTCCGTTTACGAACAGAATAATGAGAAATATCAACGTTATTAAGGATAATACTACCACTACTAATTGGGTTTAATCCTGTGATACCTTCAATTAGTTGTGCTTGTCCATTTCCTTCAATTCCAGCAATACATAATATTTCACCTTTTTTAACTTCGAAAGAGACATTTGAAACCACATCTTTTTTTAAATGAAGATTGAAAACACTTAATTTATCAACTTTTAGTACAACTTCTTTAGGTTTAGCAACTTCTTTATCAATTTCAAAGCTAACTTCGCGTCCTACCATCATTTCTGCCATTTTCTCAACAGAAGTTGTCTTAACATCAACAGTTCCAATGTATTTACCTTTACGTAAAACACTACATCGATCAGCAACTTGTTTAATTTCTTTTAATTTATGAGTAATTAAAATGATAGATTTACCTTCTTTTGTTAAATCTTTCATGATCCCCATTAATTCTGTGATTTCTTGTGGTGTAAGAACTGCAGTTGGCTCATCAAATATTAATATTTCTGCATCACGGTATAACATTTTTAATATTTCAACACGTTGTTGCATCCCAACACTAATATTTGAAATTATTTGGTTT
>DAOVWR010000008.1 GCA_030636545.1 Mycoplasmatota bacterium | reverse complement strand
TAAAAGGATGAATTTGACTACTATTATATTCAATAATACCTAATGTTGCATCAGGATCAAGTGAGACAACCACATCAAACTGATTTTCAAAGGCATAGATTGCATTTGAAACGTAATAGTTGGCATCTACCCATAAGTTTTGAGCAAAGTATATATCTAATTCATTAAATTCTACAGTTGAATTACTCAGAATGTATCCAAATTGAATTTCAGGATTTTCAAAAGTATTCTCATAATATATATTGTCAATAAGAATAATATCTAATATGCCATTATCATTTACATCGGGAATTAAGCCATCTAAAGCATCATCTCTAAGGACTTCTGCTAACCCTGCAGAGTATCCGTTAATGGCATTTACAACTTGATACACATTATCGTTATCAAATATTGGACTATTACTAGTGAATAGAGAATTGATAATTATAATCGGAATATCGGTAACTTGAGCAACAATCGCTTCAAGTTCAGTTGTATTTTGTGTTTGTAAAATTAGTAAATTAATTTCTTCAGAAAAAACTAGATTCATTACTTGTTCAAATTGTGAAGTTCCACTACCCATAACTTCCGTTACAAATACATCACAATTATTAAGTTCACAATTATCATTAAAATATGAAATCACATTTGCAGGTAAATCGTATCCGCTATCATAGACACTAATTCCAACCTTATAATTAATACTACTCATATTGTAATGATTATAATACACAGTTATATCCTCGATTATATCTCCAGATACTTCGTTAGTAGTGTCTGGCTGATAATACAATGTCCCAAATCGAGATAAATCTAAAGAATCATATGTTGTATGACTCTCAACAGTATATTCTGCAACTGTTTCCTCTAAGAAGTTTTTAATAGTAAGTGTTATTGAAGCTCTTTCCCATTTTGCAAATAGCTGTAATTGATCAAATGTATAATCTTCTTCAAAATTCCAAAGTCTATCTTCTTCAAATGATATAATTGATTGTTCCCACCAACCAAGAAAAGTATAACCATCTTTAGTAGGATCTGCTGGTTCTGGAATTAACTCATCACTTTTAACACTAACTGTGTGATATATTTCATCATCAACGATAAACTCAACAGATTTTGTGTAGCATGCCGATAATCCTAATACTAAAACGAAACTTAATAAAAATAAAAATACTTTTTTCATCTCTTGTTCCTCCTTTTAAGTACATTATAAAAATAGTCTTATTTCTTTATATTTCCTTATTTATAATATTATCACTATTTTTTATAAATAACTAGTGATGATATGATTTTTATAGTAAATCTTAATAATAAGAAATACTCTAATGAGAACTAAAAAGTTTATGATATAATACATTTTGAAGGAGTGATTAACAAATGGCTAAAATAGAGTTATTAGAAAAATATGCAAAACTCGTTGTTGAGGTCGGAGTAAATGTTCAAAAAGACCAATTAGTTGTCGTAAATGCATCAACTGAAACGAGAGAATTTGTAAGACTTATCGTTAAAGCAGCATACAATGCCGGTGCGAAACGTGTCACTGTTCAGTGGAGTGATGCTTATGTATCAAGATATGGATATGATGGAATGAGTATTGAAACACTTGAAGAAATTCCGGAATATACTATTCAAAAAAGTCAATACTTTATCGATCAAGGTGGTTGTGTAATAAGTATCGCATCGCCAATCACAGGAGTAAATGAAGGTGTTGATTCATTAAAAATGCAAAAAGCAGGAATCGCCCATATGAAAGCATTTAAATTTGTAAGTGATTATGTTATGGGGAATGGTACACAATGGAGTGTTATTGCTGCACCGAATAAAGTTTGGGCTAAAAAAGTATTCCCAGACTTAGAAGAAAACGATGCTTATGAAGCTTTATGGGATGCAATCTTAAAAGCATCACGTGTAACTGAAACAAATGATCCAATCAAAGAATGGGCAAATCATAATGAAAGATTATTATCACATAATGCTATTTTAAATGGTTATCAATTTGAATCTTTACATTTTACTAATGATTTAGGTACTGATTTAATTGTTGAATTAGTAAATAATCATGTTTGGGCAGGTGGTGGAGAACATTCTGAAAAAGGAACATATTTTAATCCAAATATTCCAACAGAAGAAAATTTCACTATGCCCTATAAATTAGGTGTTAACGGAAAAGTTGTCGCAACTAAACCTTTAGATTATCAAGGTAATTTAATTGAAGACTTTTGGTTCGAATTTAAGGACGGAAAAGTAGTTAATTATGGAGCTAAAAAGAATAAAGAGACTTTAAAAAGATTATTAGAATTTGATGAAGGAAGTACATATTTAGGTGAAGTAGCATTACTAAGTCATGATTCACCTATTTCTAATTCAGGTATTTTATTCTTAAATACTTTGTTTGATGAAAATGCATCTTGTCATTTAGCACTAGGACGCGCATATCCAATGAATTTAAAAGGTGGAACAAAAATGACAGAAAAAGAATTAGCTGACGCTGGTTCAAACCAATCTATGGTTCATTCAGACTTTATGTTTGGTAGCGCAGATATGCAAATCGAAGGAACGCAAAAAGATGGAACTAAAGTAAGAATATTCAAAGATGGAGACTTTGTAATTTAAATATCTATTTAGGAAGTAGGCTATATAATGAGAAAAATTATTATTGATACTGATACTGCATCTGATGACGCAGTTGCTATTATGATGGCATTAAGATCAAAAGAATTATCAATTAAAGCAATTACTGTAGTTGCTGGTAATGTTCCCCTTGATCTAGCTGTTAAAAATGCTTTGATTTCAGTTGAAAAGGCAGATACATATGATGTCCCAGTTTATAGAGGTGCCCAAAAACCTTTATTTAGAGACTTGGTAACTGCTGAATGGGCACATGGAGAAAATGGAATGGGTGATGTTAATTTACCAAGCCCTTCTAAAAAAGTTGAACCAGAAAATGCTGTTGATGCAATATTAGAAATAGTAAGCAACAATCCTCACGAAATTGAACTAATCGCAATAGGACCCTTAACAAATATTGCTCTAGCAATCAATAAAGATATCGAAACTATGAAAAAACTAAAAGTTATCTATCTTATGGGAGGGAACGGACTTGGTGTAGGAAATGTAACTGAATATGCAGAGTTTAATTATTATGTCGATGCTCATGCCGCAAAAATTGTAAGTGATCTTGGTATAAAAATTATTCAATTACCTTGGGATACTTGTTTAGATGGAGTTTATATTAAAGACGGTGATATTGATAGACTCAATAATATCAATAATAGCTTAGGTAAATTCAGTGTAGACATTAACGCCGGTCTTATCGCTTTAAGTAAAAAGAATTATAACACAAATGGATTTGTCTTATGTGATGCTGGAATAATTGCGATTGCCATTGATCCAAGCATCGCCATAGAATATCATAATGCTAGTTGCAATATTATTGATGAAGATAATGAATACTACGGACAGCAAATAATTGAATCAACTGGTAGTAAAAACTATGATATTTGCACAAAAATGAGCTATCAAAAATTTATCGATTTATTAGTAGAGTTATTAAGTTAAAAAGAAAAAGCATCACTGTAAGAAAAACTTACTGTGATGCTTTTTTAATACTACTTTTTAATTTAAAATATCTTCAAACGGCTGAGTAGCTTTTACAAAAGCTACGAAACAAATTATTACTGCTACAAATGAAATTAATAAATTTCCAGAAAATCCCCAATTTTCCATTATAACCGGAGCAGCTAAATTTGTTACTATGCCAGCTAAAGCCATACTCATACTCAATATTGCAATATAACTATTTACTCCTACTTTATACATTTTAGAAGCAACTGGGAAGAATAATCCCCAAATAGTGTCATATCCAATACCGAAAATAACTCCGGCAATTACAATAATAAGATCAACATTGAATAAGAATCCTAATAAGGAAACTGCGGCAATAATAATACCAACTCTAGCCATTCTTAGTTTACCTACTTTATCACTGATTACTAGAATCGCTATTGATGTTAAGATTGAGCCTGAAGCAATAATACTAAACATTGTACTAGCTCTTTCTACAGAATATCCAATATCTTGCAAATGTGTGCTTAAATAGTTAAAAAAGAAAACACTTGGTACTGACAACATAAATGTTGCTATTATCATTAATAAAACTTCTTTTTTTCTTATCATTTTCTTAATATCACTTAGTTCTATATCGTTTTCTCCCAAAATCTCTCTTAGTGGAAACAACAGACCAAGTAAAACTAATGATGAAATTGATAAAGTTAAATATAATGAAGCTATATCAAAATGACTAATAAAATAATTACCAATTATTGGAGCAGCAAACATTGCTGCTGCAAATGAAAATTTGTAGATACCACTAACAATTCCTAAATGATTATAACTAATTATTTTACTTGAATACACGATTACTAAACTAGTTATTGCATAAAATCCAAGACCAATAATACTTCTACCAATAAAATATCCAGTGCTTGTTAAAGCTATTGAATTAATAAATGTTCCAATAGTAAAAAACATAACACTAATAATTATAAATTTTTTCAGTCCATATTTGTCACCTAAATAGCCAATAATAGGCACTAAAAGACCCATTAATGAATGGCCTACAAATAAGTAAGTAACACTATTTCTTGAAATATTGTACTTGTCAGCAATTTGCGGACCTAAAGGCATTACAATACTAAACTCTACAACAGTAACGAATGTTAGTATAGTTAGTATTACGATTGCATATTTTTTCACTTATTATTTTACTTTTTGTAAGAACTCGTCGATTGTAACAATGTCAGTAATTCCTAGTTCGTTCCCTAGTTTACAAATACTTGGTTGTTTTAAGCTTGCTGTTTCTAATACATCAAAATCCCAAAATACATTATGAGGATTTGAGTCAGTAACAATTTTTTTATCTGCCATAACAATGATTCTTTCAAAATTATCAATTACAAATTCCATATCATGCGTAATTGTGATAACAGTTTTATTTCTTTTTATTAATTCAGTAATAATATCACCTTGTAATTTTAATCCATCTAAATCTTGTCCTGCTGTTGGTTCATCTAAAATTATATATTCGCTACCCATAGCAATAACACAAGCAATGGTAACGAATTTTCTTAATCCAAATGGTAAATCATATGGATTAGTCTTTAAGTATTTAGTGAGACCACATAATGCTGCAGCATCTTCTACTAATTCTTTAACCTTAGATTCTGGTAATTTTCTATAACGAGGGTTATAAGCTATTTCAGCAAATACTGTACTATTAAATAATTGATCACCAGGATTTTGAAAAACATATCCTACTTTTTTTGATATTTGAGCAGTTGTTACATCGCTTAAATTTATATCATCAACTATAACTGTTCCAGAATTTGGTCTAAGTAAATTATTCATCATTTTAACAAATGTTGTTTTACCTGCACCATTTTGGCCGATAATAGCAACTTTTTCACCACGTTCTATACTAATTGAAATATCATCAATTGCACAAAATCCGTTTGGATAATTAAATATTACATTTTCTATAACAATTCCCATGTTGTCACCTAACCTTTAAATATCTTAACTGCTTCTTCTAAAACAGTTGGTATTTTTTCAAGTTTTTTTACTTCTTTACTATATTTAATTCCTAATTTTGCAACTTGTGGTAAATTTGTTCCATAAGTCATAACTTCTTCTTTAGATAAAATTTCATTTGTAGTTCCATCGAAAAGGATTTTTTTATCTTCAAGCATAATTATACGACTAGCGTATTCTGCGACTTGATCAATTTTATGTTCTACTAATATAATCGTTTTCTTTTGTTCTTTTAATAACTTAATGATTTCAAAGATTTCTTCTGTACCTTTTGGATCTAATTGTGATGTTGGTTCATCAATAATTAAGATGGGTGGATCCATCGCTATAATTGATGCAATTGCAACTCTTTGGCGTTGTCCTCCACTTAATTCCGCAGGATGTTTCTCTCTTAAATCTTCAATTTTCAATAGTTTAATTGTATCATCAACAGTCTTAATCATCTCTTCACGAGGAATACCAAGATTTTCTAATCCAAAAGCAATTTCTTCATAAACTGTTTCTTTAATTCCACTATTTTGAATAAAAGGATTTTGGAAGATATAACCAATTTTATCAGCAAGTTCACCTAATGATTTGTCAGGAATAGATTCACCATGTAATAATATGTCTCCCGATAAAGTTCCTTGGTTTAAGTGCGGAATAAATCCTCTAAGAATATTACATAATGTTGTTTTCCCACTTCCATTTCGTCCGGTAATCGATACAAATTCACCTTTATATATCTTGAAACTTATTCCTTCAAAAACTTTTTCTTTCCCAATTAGATATTTAAAATGAACATCTTTCATCTCTAATACTGGATTCATAATAAACCTCCTATTGCTGGAACATATCTCCAAAGTGTATATAATGTACAAAGTAATATTACAAAAACTGTAATATACTTTTCAAAGAAAGAAGCATGTAAATCACGGTAAAATGTATTTGGTATTGATGAAGAGAAAGCTCTTGCTTCTAGCGTAGCAGCCTTATCTCCGATGTCAGTAATACTAGATATAATTAATGGACTTAATGTCGGGAAGAACGCTTTTGTTCTAACCCACATATTTCCTTCAGTTTCAATTCCACGAGCTCGTTGTGCTTGCATGATAACTTTACTTCTTTTATTCATTTCAGGAATCATTTGGATTGAAGCTAAAAATACATAAGCTGCTCCATTAGGCATTCCTGTTTTCTGTAAAGAAACCATTAAATCGCTCATATTAGTAGTTTCAAATACTAATAATAATGTTGTTAAAAACACACCGATTGTTGCTGTAATATTCAATGCTTTATCCAGTCCACCTACAGTTAAATGCAAAAATTCCCATTGCCATATAGTGGCTCCGACCGGAACTAAAAACGCTTGAATTAAAAATATAAACAAGAAAAATACAACTATTGCTGCAAAAACTTTTTTAAAATAACTCTTAAATTTTCCATCTAATATTGCTAGTAAAAACATCAACGGCATTATAAATAAGTACCCAAATTGCCATTGGTGTACAATTATTGATGTTCCTCCTAATGTTAATGCGATAATTAATTTTGTTAAAGGATACATTCTTGAAATAAACCTTTTCTTTACCATAATCCTATTCCTTTCATTTATTCAAGAGACTCAGAATTGAGTCTCTTGAATATTGATCCTAATTAATAAAGTAACCTAGTTATAATATTATTCTTCAGCGTACATTGGCCCAAGAGGGAATTTAACCAATGTTGAAACAGGGATACTCTTAACTATGAAAAATACGATGAAAGTAGAAATAAATTTGTCTAATGTTTCAGTAATTAATGCACTAGTAGTAACTGATTGCCATAAGCCTTGACCTGTAGTTAAGAAGAATGCAGTAATAACTGAACCTCCACCGCCACCAGCGATACCACCGAATAAGATAGTTGTAATTGGAACAGCTGTTAATAACGCAGCAGCCCATACACCTAATGCTGTAAGTGCAGTCCATTTGAATGATTTGAAAGCACCTTTTTGAGCAGCATAACCTGCAACAGCACCACAAGCAATTTGAACAATTGCATATGGAATCCACGTTGGAGATGTGATTCCTAAGATTAAGTTTGTAACTCCACCTGCTACCATTGCAGGTATAGGTCCAGCTAATGCTGCAACTAAGATAGTACCGATCATGTCTAAATACATAGGCAATTTAAGAATACTAGCAAGTTGTCCACCAATTACGTTTACCGCGATTGCGATAGGGATTAAAATTAATACCATTGTTGTAAAATGTTTCTTCATAAATTTTTTCTCCTTTTCTGTTTTTTTTCATCTATTTTGATGAAATTCTAGCTTTTAACGTGGTTTTGATATAGAAGTTCCACATCTTCTCCAAACACTAATTTAATAAATGAATCTTTGTACTTCTTGATGTCTACTTCAATTGCTACAAAAGCATTTTCTTTTTCTAGAGAATTTCCAGATATATCGGCAATTGTTTGCCCTATATACTCTTTTGTAGATACATGAACTTTAGTTCTTATTGTTTTTAAGATGGAATGATCCATCATATACATTACTGTTAATAAATCATGAATAATATTTCCGATGATTCCTTCTTCCTTTAATCCTGATGTATTCATTACTGCTGATTGAATGTCAAAAATAACTCTACCAAGTTTTCCACCTTCTAATCTAATGAACCAAAAATCATTAGCTGAGAAGTATGATGGTTTTGTTACATTTAAGCCAACCATATGGATATCAACAAACTCTCCTAAATCAAACATTAGTTTTGTACTTAATCCATCAAACCAATAATTGAATTCACAAACAGGATTCATATTACCTGAATGAATTCCTCCACCCATTGAGTATATTGCTTTTACTTTTTTCATTGTTTCAAAATCTTTTTTTATAGCTAAAGCAATATTTGTTACTGGTCCAATAACTAATAACTCAACTTCGTTAGGATTTGCTTTTACTGTTTCTAAAATAAAATCAACAGCGTGTTTATCTGATAAATCCTTTAAATTATAATCTAGTTTAACAATTCCGCCAAGCCCATCAGAGCCATGTGAGTCATCACCATCACCCATCAAGTGACTTTGGTCTTGAAGACTTTTTTCTGCACCTTGATATACTTTGCACTTCAAAGTACATAATTGAATTAATTTTAATGCATTACTAGTAGTTATGTCAATTCCTTTATTTCCAGCTACTGTTGTAATACCTAAAATATCAAAATCGTTTTGCTTACTAGCAGCGATTATAGCTATTGCATCATCAGTTCCCGGATCTGTATCAATGATAATTTTTCTCATGATAACACATACTTTCTATACATCTCTGCTACTTCTTCTCCAAAAACAATTTTAAAGAATAACTCTTTATATTTATTCTCATCAACTTTTAATGGGACATAAACATTTTTAGGTTGTTTCCAGCTATCAACAATATCAACAACTGTTTGTCCGATTGTAATTCCTGTTGTAGAAACTTCTAAATGAGAATGATAAATTGCTTCTTTTGGACAAACTGTTTGGTCTATTGCGTAAATCATACAAAGTAGATCATGAATAACACAACCTGTATATTTACTGAATTTCCAATATGCTTCTACATAAGGAAGAATCATATCATATAGTAATTGTCCAAGTTCTCCACCAGTCATTTTCATAAACTCTAAATCATTATTAGTTACTATTGATTTATGAGTTATGTCTAGTCCAATCATATGAATCGGAACATCAACGCCTAGTTCAAACATTTCTTTTGTGGCTTGTGCATCATACCAGTAGTTAAATTCCGCTACTGGTGTAATGTTTCCTCGGTAAACACCACCACCCATTGTATAAATAGCTTTTATTTTTTTCATTGTTTCTTTATCTTTTCTAATTGCTAAGGCAATGTTAGTAACTGGTCCAATCGCAATGATTTCAATTTCATTAGGATTTTCCTTTACTGTGTTAAGAATGTAATCAACTGCGCTAATACTAGATAATGATGATTTGTCATAAACTAGTGGAACTCCACCAAGTCCATCAATTCCGTGTGTAGCTCCAGCGTCATCAGCTACTTTTAATAGTGAATCTTTTGCACCTTTATATACTTGACAATCATAGTTCATTAATTTAATAAGTTTTTGAGCATTTGTTGTTGTAAACTCTATTCCTTTATTACCAGCTACAGTACAAATACCAAGTACTTTTATATCCGGATGTTTCATTGCGGTAATAATTGCGTAAGCATCATCGATTCCTGGATCTGTATCAAATATTATTTTTCTCATAAGATATAACCTCGTTTCTTCATGAGTCTATAATCTTCAATATGTTCTGGGAAAATCGTTTCAAAGAAGATGTCAAAGAATTTTGTTTTATCTACTTTCATACACATCTTTGCGTTATATGGATAGAGTGGTAAATAAGCTTCTGGGATATCAAAAGCAACAACTGATTCACCAATACATATTCCACTTGTTTCAACATCAATATGACAATCAAATGCTTCCAAAACTGATCTATCTATCATATATGCGACTAGTAATGGATCATTGATAATACACCCTAATGTTCTTTCTTGAGCCCAATGAAAATCAACATAGAACTGAGTAATATTATGAACATATTCAGCTAGTTCTCCTCCAAACTGTCTAACCATTTCTCTCATGTTTGGTGAGAATAAGATATCATAAGTTACATCTAATCCAGCAACAGTAACATTTGGTAGATTAGCTTCAAATACTTGTTTAGCTGCATCTGGGTCAACCCAGAAATTGTATTCAGCAACCGGACTACAGTTACCATGGATTTTTGCTGCTCCACCCATTATTACTAATTCTTTTAATTGTTTCATTGTTTCTAAATCTTTTTGAATTGCTAAGGCAACATTTGTTAATGGGCCCATTGCTACAATTGTAACTTGATAAGGATTAGCTTTTATTGTTTCTAAGATAAAATCAATTGCTCCGTCCATTGCTTCTTTTTTTACTTTATAATACATTCCACTAAGTCCATCAGATCCATGAGTATCTTGTGAATCTACATATTCTTTAAAAAGTGGTTTTGTTGCTCCTTTATATACTGGGATATCTTTCTTTGCCATTTCACATGCTTTAATTGCGTTTATACTTCCTTGGTTCACTTCGATATTTCCACTAGATACTGTTAATGCGATAACATCTAATTTAGATTTTAAGGCAAGAACTATCGCAAGTGAATCATCAATGCCGGGATCTACATCTAGGATAATCATTTTATATCCTCCTTATAAGGCATTGATACTTGTGCCCCAAGTTTTTGAATTGCCAAAGAAGCTACTTTATTTCCATATTTTATTGCATCTATTAATGACATTCCGTTAACTACTCCAACACTTAGTGCGCCATTAAATGAATCTCCTGCACCTGTTGTATCAACAACATCTACGGTATGTGCTTTGGTATTAATAATCTCTTTACCATTATAATAATCAACACCATTTGAACCTTTTGTGACAATTAATTTATTAGGATAAAGTTTAAATGTTTCTTCAATACTTCCTTCAAATATTGCTTCACATTCAATTTCATTTGGAGTTAGATAGGTAACTTTATCAATAAGTTCTTTTGATAGTTTAACTGCAGGTGCTGGATTTAAAACAGTCTTAATTCCTTTTTTATGACATATGTCGATTACATATTCAACTGTCTCTAAAGGAATTTCTAATTGTAGTAAAACTAAATCAGCATTTTCAATTAATGATATGCTTTCATCAATTACTTTTTTTGATACTTCATTATTTGCGCCTTTAACAACAATAATTGAATTATTTTTATTGGCTATAGTAATTTGTGCTACACCTGTAGGAACGTTAGGAATTTGTCTAACATATTTAGTATTTATATTGTTTTCCTTAAAGTTTTCCATTGCTGCAGCTCCGTTTGGATCTGCTCCTATACATCCAATAAAACTAACTTCAGCACCTAGTCTTGATGCACATATTGCTTGGTTAGCTCCTTTTCCACCAAATAGAACTGAAAAATTACTGCCAACGGTTGTTTCTCCTATTTTAGGGACTTTAACTGTTTCGGTAACCATGTCTGTGTTAATGCTTCCTATAACAACAATATTCATCTTCTTTTCCCCTTTAGTAGTGTCTCTTTTCATTAATGTTGTTTCTAATACTATATTATTAAATGATGTTTCTTTTGATTCAATCATTTTTACTAGCATGTCTGTTGCTTTTGTACCAAGTCCATTAATTGATTGTGAGATAGTTGAAAGTTTAGGATAAATCAGTTTTGAAAATTCAATATTATCAAATCCGATTATTTGAATATCTTCTGGAATTTTAATATCATTTTCAAAACATCTATTCATAAATCTGATGGCATCAATATCTGCCCACACAAATACCCCATCATACTTAACAATGTGATTGATATCATAATTACTATTTACATCGATTGATTCATATTTAATATCATATTCACGACACATGTCAACAAATGCTGTATGTCTTAATAAAGCTGTTTCAACATTGAAATTACCGTGTAAGTGAACTAAGCTTTTACATCCGCTATCAAGTAAATGTTTGACAGCTTTTACTGCTCCACCGTAATGATCACTTGTTACACAGACAACTTGAGTGTTCTTAACATCCATTCTGTCTGTAGCTACTATTGGTAATCCACTATCTAATAATCTTTGTGAAATATATCCAGTACTCGATATAACGCCTTCAACACGATTAGAAATAATCATATCAATATATTTGTCTTCTTTTTCTCTATCTTCATTTACATTACATAAAATGATTTTATATCCATATTTGTTTAATCTATTTTCGATTGTTTCAGCCAATTCAGGAAAAAAAGCATTTGAGATGCTTGGTATTAATAAGGCAACAGTATTTGTTTTTTTACTTTTAATTGATCTTGCTGCCGCACTAGGATAGTAATTTAATTCTTCCATTGCTTTGACAATTTTTGTAGAAGCTTCTTTTGAGATATATCCACTCTTATTTAGAAATCTCGAAACAGTAGAAACACCAACTCCAGCTTTCTTAGCTACATCCTTAATAGTTTTCATGAATCCTCCTAATATGGTATTGGTTCCATACGACAATTTTATAACTTTCTGAAAGCGTTGTCAATAAGTAAAAGCGTTTTTTTTATAATTGAGTTATAATCGAGAACAATTCAATTTTTCTTCAAAGAATGTGTTTTTGAATATAATGCCTTAATAAAGGTGTTTTTTCAAACTATTAGTTGATATATTAATCCCTAATAGTAAATCAATTAATTCAAAACAGATTAATTCATTGTTAATTATATCAATTTTAAATAAGAGTCCAATCAGCATATGGAACCGATGTCATATGTGTATGAGTTCATATGATAAAATCGGATACATTCCCTGTGACATATCAAGAAAAATTTCTGCACTTTAATCTACAAAGATGTTTTCTTATTTGTAATAAAATAGTCATGAAATGCTACTAATATCTATTTAGAATCCTTTTCCTTATATATATAATGTGTCATTAGTCTTAATTTTAAATCTTCAAATCTAGAAAGTTCTGTAACAATTTCTTTTTTAATATCACCTGGTATATCAATTGTAGCCCAAAAATATTGTCATTATTCATATATTCCAAAACAATATTGATTGCCTTATGATATACTAATAATATGTCAACTAGGAGGTATTATTATGAATGTAGCAATATATGGAGCTGGAGGTATGGGTACTGTTTTAGGAGCCTATATAACTAAGGCAGGATATGATATTGATTTAATAAATAGAAACATAGAACATATAAATGCATTAAAAAGTGATGGTGCAAAAGTCATTGGTAAAATCGCATTCACACAGAGTGTTAATGCCTTATTACCTGAAGAAATGTCTAAAAAATATGATATAATTCTTTTAATGACAAAACAAAGATTTAATAAAGAAATTGTTGAAGGACTAGTTCCTTATTTAAGTGATAAAGGAATAATCTGTACAATGCAAAACGGTATACCTGAACTTTCTGTATCTGAGGTAATTGGAAAAGATAAAACAGTTGGTTGTACTATGAGCTGGGGAGCAACTTTCCATGGCAAGGGAGTAAGTGAATTAACATCAGAAGCTACAAGAGAAACATTGACATTTAGTATTGGTAAATATGGCAATAACGATGATAAACTATTTAATTATATCGTTGAATTATTAGATACTATGGGTAATGTAAAAATCGAAAAAAACTTTATAGGTGCAAGATGGGCAAAACTATTAGTTAACGCTGCATTCAGTGGTTTATCAGTAGTTACTAATGCTAGTTTCGGAGAGATTTCTGATAATAAAAAATCACGCTTAATTGCTCTAGAAGCTATTAAGGAGTGTATTGATGTAGCTAATGCTGCCAATATAAAAATAGAACCTCTCCAAGGAAAAGATATTGTGAAACTAATGGATTATAAAAATATATTCAAGAAGAAGATTAGTTTATTCATCCTTCCGATTGCTATGAAGAAACATAAAGAAATAAAATCTAGTATGTTAAGAGATATCGAAAGAGGTCTTAAGACTGAAGTAGATTCAATAAATGGAATTGTTTGCGAATACGGAGATAGAGTTAACGTGGAGACTCCAATCAATGACAAAATAGTATCAATAGTTAACAGTATTGAAAATAAAGAACTTATATCTGAATGGAATAATCTTCAATATTTCGATAAATAAAAAAAAGCCCTCACAGGCTTTTCTTTTTATATTATTACTAATTAATAAGTTAATTTCCTAAATACTCATCTAGTGCCGCTTCATAAATAGGTCTGATTTGATCCACTACTGTTCTTGAAGTACCTTCTCTTATTCCGGTATTAATATTAATGTTCCAAGAATCTGCTGAGAAATAGCTAACAGTCATTGCTGCGATTAAATCAAAATAGATTTTATCATAAACTTCTAAATATGCCTCTACATAAGTAAATTCATCAAATTTAGTCATTAAGATTAATTCATAATCATCTGCTAGTTCTTGTTCAGTTTTCCATAATTGAATTTCGTTCCAAACTTGGAATACTAACTCTTCTCTTTCAGGTGTCATTCCAGATGCCATTACTAATAATGCAACAGCATTTACAGGAGAAATATATTCACCTGTAAAATCATCAGCTACAGGGAATGGAACAAATCCTAATTCGAATGGTAAAGTTGCCCATCGAATATCTGATGTAATAAACCAAAGTTCACCAGGATGCATTGCTACTTTTCCAGCCATCCATTCAGGACTTCCTGCATCATATGCCGGACTTAGTTCGAATAATCCTTTATTGTATAAGTTAGATAAATAATCATATGTATCAAGTGCCGGTTTTTGGGCAAATGCTACACGGGCAGTTTGTGAATTAATTAAACTACCACCATTTAATGGAATCATATTTTGAGCGTAGTAAGATAATATACCACCTAAAGCATACATATCATCACCTTGTGCTGATAATTGTGTTTGAACTTCTGTTGCCCAAGTTTCGAATTCTGTCCAATTCCATTCTCCAGCTAAGTATAAATCAGTTGGATTTTCAACACCTAAATTTTCAACTAAATCTGCATTATAATATAATCCGAAAGATATTTGAATTTGGCCATTACCAAATCCGTACACATCATCTTGATAACTTCCTATTTCAACATATGAGTCATCTATATTACTACCATGTTCAACCATGTAAGGAGATACGCTAGCAATAGCATCACCCATAACTAGTTGTTGAATCCAGTTACTTGCAACCCAGTAAAGATCAGATAGATGATCTCCTGAAACTGAAGATTGAATAATTGCTGTTACTCTACTTGGTCCCCAAGCAGCACTTGGAGAATATTGTTCAAATACGATATCAACATTCAATTCTTCTTCAATTAATTCTATTTGTGCTTGTCTGTCTAATTGTTCAGTTCCTGAATAATCTTCATGGAATGGATCAACTTGAGAAACAGCTCCATGCATAATTGTTACTATTTCAGGATCTTCTTTAACACAAATATCATCGATAAGTTGATAATGTATTGCACATCCAGCAACACTAACAACTATAATTAGTCTTGTAACAGTACTAACATTCCCATCAGAATCTGTGACAGTATAAGTTAATGTGTAATTTCCAATAGTATCTAAATCTAATGTGCCAGAAACAGTCATACTTGATGTAATATCTCCATCAATTGCATCAACTGCAGTAACACCATCTAGTTGATTAAATGCATCTCCTACAGTCAAAGATACTTCATCAACACCACTAATTACAGCAGCATCTTCATTAGCTTCAATATCAACACATACTCCATTTTCTAATATTTGATTACTTGTACATTCAGGGTCTTCAGTAGTTTTCCCACATGCAACAAGAGTAAAAACTAAGCTAGTCATTATTAAAGATAAAATGAGTTTTCTCATAAAATATTCCTTCTTTCCATTTTAGTCATATTAAATATTATACTACCATTATCTAAATATTCGTAGACTTCAAATGATATTTTCAGTTTTTGAATATTTTAATAAATAAAAAGTAGACTTGGTTATCAAGTCTACTTATATAATTGTTTGATTTAATAGTTTTTATTAATGACTGTCAACACTATCATCTTTAATAAACATCGCAACAGTTAATCCCGCAATCGCTGCTCCCATCGCAATCATAAATGTTTGATTGAAACCAGAACTACTTCTTTTTATTATTGGGCCAAGTAGTGCGGCTATTCCATATGCTTGGAAAATAAGACTGTAGTTTGCACTAAAGTATTTACCACCAAACAATCGTCCGACGATTGTTGGAACTAAAGATAAGAATGAACCATATCCTAAAACAATACCTAAAATCGCTATTAAGAATATTGGATATGTTAAATCAACAAAACTCAATACTCCGAGCGAGAGAATCGTAACAAAATACATTGTCCGATAAACATTTATAGCACCAAGTTTATCTGCTAAGTATCCAGATGCTAAACGACCCGCTGCGTTAAATAATGCAATGAATCCTACTACAAATGATGCTGTTTGATAGTCTAATCCTACAAACTGAGTACCAATATCTTTTGCTAATCCGATAACTAATAATCCCGGCATTAAAGCTAATAAGTCACTCACTAATAATTTATAGAAGTTTTTAGTTTTTAACATTTCCTTTGTTGTAAAATCTTTAACTAAATTAATTCCAGCCTTTGTAACATTATCATCTTCATCTGGAATATCTAATAATAATGCTCCACCGATTGTCATAACTGCATAAATAATTCCTAATGTTAAGAATGCTCCTGAAATGATTGCTTCTGTATATACAGGTACATCAAACATTTCCGTGATAACCATTTTAAAGACAAATCCACCAAGAGCGAATGATGCAGTAGCCAACCCAGTAACCATTCCCTTTTTAGTTGGGAACCATTTAACTAATGTTGATAATTGACATACATACACGAATCCAACACCAGCACCTGCCATTACTCCATACGTTAAATATAACATTGCGTTTGATGTTACTAATGAAGATAACAAAATTCCTCCACTATATAAAAATCCACCAATTAAAGCTGTAAATCTCGGTCCTTTTTTTAGTTGTAAACGACCTGAAAACATTGTTGCCAACGAAAAAGATAGCAATGATATTGAATATGTTGTTACAACATTATCGAAACTCCATCCGTATGCCTCTGTAATCGGTTGGTTAAATAAACTCCATGCGTATAGGGCTCCGATAGCTAATTGTGACGAAATCGCACCAATTACTACTACCCATTTATTTGTAATTCTATAACTCATATGATCTTTCCATCTCCTAACGTCCAAGTTATTATACAGAATATTAAGTCAAATATCAAATGAATCTTACATTAATCAAAATCTAATAAATGTCCTAATAAAAATAAAAGCCCGATTGGGCTTTTATTATACTTTTATTCTTGGCTATCCAATAGGAGTAAAAATCATTGGATTAAATTGATCTGTTACTATATTTCCGTCTTCATAATAATATATAATATATAATTCCATATTTACACCAATTAATTCAAATCCCCAAAATTCATTGTGTCCTGATGGTTGATTAAATCTCTGAATTTCATAATTCCCAGTCTCATCAGATAAAGGGCCTGTTTCATAAATAGATTCAGTGGCATCTTTTAGAGCATATTCAATTAGGTAAGTGTCGTTATCAATATTTAACTGCATATAATAAAATTCATATTCAGTATCGTGCCCTGAGAGTTTATATGTTAAATAAGCATCATCAGATAAATCCATGGTTGCTGGTTCTGTGATTACATCGACTAATTCATCGAAAACATCGCTACTAGAAATTTTCTTTGCAATGACAGTAATATCACAAATATCTGAAGTCATATAATTTGACTTATCTTCTACCTTGATTATTACAGTACCCGGTGAAACTCCTAGTACTTTATTTTCACTAGTAATACTAGCTATTGAATTATCACCTGAAGAAACTTTGACGACCATTCCATCTTTATCTGATGCAGGATTCATCGTAAAAGTCATAACCAATTCTTCCCCAACTTCAATCGTAGTTATATCACAGTCCACACTCATATCTAAAGAAACTTTACATGATGACAACAAAATAGTTGCAATAAATATTGTTACAAATAATATAGCTTTTTTCATAAACACACCCCTAAATTTATTTTATTAGAAGAGAAATAATCTAATGGATAGCCTTATTTATCTTTAAATCTTATTTATAGTATAACACATTTGTTTATAAACAACAGGTCAAATATAAATCAAAAAAAGCCCAAAAGGGCTTTATTACAATATACATATCTTTATTTACAATTACTTATGGTAAGGCTCATTATTTATAATTCTAAATGAACGATATACTTGTTCTAATAAAATTAATCTCATCAGTTGATGAGGAAATGTCATTTCACTAAATGACATTAATAGATCTGTTTTTCTTAAAATAGAATTAGATAAACCTAGTGATCCACCAATAATAAAAGTAATATGTGATGAACTATAAGTTTTAATATCTTCTATTTTATTTGCTAGTTCTTCACTAGAAAACATTATCCCTTTTATAGCCAAAGCAATAACATAAGAATCCTTTATTTTAGATTCTATTTTTTTACCTTCTATATCCTTAATAATATTCATTTCTTTTCTTGATAGGTTCTCAGGAGCATGTTCATCGGGAACTTCAATAATATTTAACTTAGTATATCTAGATAATCTTTTAGAGTATTCTTCAATACCTTCAACTAAGTATTTTTCTTTTATCTTACCAACGGCTATTATTGTTATTTTCATATTATTTTCTCCTTGTTCAATATACTAATATATTAACAAAAAAAAGGATGAAAAACATCCTTTTTATTTATCTTTAACTAAAAATGCATTTAGTT
This sequence comes from Mycoplasmatota bacterium, assembly GCA_030636545.1. Taxonomy (GTDB): domain Bacteria; phylum Bacillota_I; class Bacilli_A; order Izemoplasmatales; family Izemoplasmataceae; genus JAFGXW01. Next base: position 5,176 of record DAOVWR010000008.1, on the reverse strand, counting down.
TAGGTTTATAAGTTAAGATACCTGCTAGTAGAAATACAACTACTAGCACTGAAAAATACCAAAACATCTTTGGATCGCTCATATATGCTCCATATACTAAATAAGATGAGCCGATTGTCGCAAGAGATGGTACTATATCATCTTTTCTATTTTTTTTAAGTAATTAACAATTCTTATATCTTGCTCTGTTGGATAAGTGAAATCTAACTCAGATGCTATGCTACTTCCTAACTCTCTGACTAAATCACACATTGCATAAATTGCTTTCCAGTTCTCGGAAATATCACTCCCAGAGAAAGTTGCTAAAACTTTCTTCCATAAATCTTCACTTAGTAATGATTTTAAATATCTACCTTCAAGCCCAATATTTACTTCCCAATTATGTTTGATTCCTAAGTGCCATGAAAGTAATTTCCTAATCATTTTATTTAAATTTTCAAACATGAATTTAGCAAAATACATTTCTTCCCGATACAAACTTTTTGAAATATAATTTATATCCCAAAAAAAGTTATTTATTAGTGTTTGATACTCTAAAGCGGTAGGTTTTAAAGGATAGAATTTTTCTTCAGTAGTTACACTGTTAGGCTTTATTAAGCTGTCTTTATCTATTATAACCTTATAAAACATCAATTTATCGATTTCATTTGTTAATTCTAAGGGTGCTATCCCAAAATCAACCTTTAGTCCATCTTCATAGATAACCATTTTAATATAAGATTTAGTATTATTGTCATTTATAAACTCATCATATAATCTTGTGATTATTACACCAAACTGATCCAGCCATTCATCATGAAAAGCTAATTTTGAAATATCTTTAACATAGAAAAGTGGATCTAAATCAGATAACTTGTCTATCCGGTTAATCGGATTAGCAAGTGAACCTTGAAGAACAACAGCTCTAATGTTTTCATCATTCTTTGCGAACTGTAGTATTTCATCTAAAACTTTTAATCTATCTCTCACAAAAATCATCCTTTACTATTAGTCTTATACCTAATCTTTTTGTTTTAAGTTCCCTGAGATAATCCTTCTTTCTCTAACTAATAAAGAGATTATCATTACAATTGAGATAAAAATCGCTAAAAATTTAAGCGAAGTAACTACATTAACTAAATAGACAAAATAGTCTAATCCTTCCCCAGCAACTATTACTAGAAAAGTTAATATTGTATTCTCTAGCAAATCAAATACAAGCGCTAAAAACGGGAAGATAATGTGACTTGAATTAAATTTTCTAAATATTTGAATTAGTAAGAGTGCATAAGCAAAAGGAAAAATCATATCAACTAATCTAAATATAAGTAAATATGTCTTAATACTGGTAGTATATAACGCTATATTACTAAAAAATAAAGCAGGACTATAAAACAATCTAAGATCAAATATAATAATTCTTGGATCAAGATTGGCAATTTCACTCATTAAATAGTAAAAAAACACTTCAATAATTATAACTAAACTAAGCAAGATATATATTTTTTTATTCTTTTTCATCTTTTTCGTTTAGCCCTGGGATGAGATTCCATATAGGAATCTTTTAGTTTCTCTTTAGATACTTGTGTATATATTTGAGTACTAGATAAATGGGCGTGTCCAAGCAATTCTTGGACACTTCTTAAATCAGCTCCATTGTTTAATAAAGGTGTTGCGAATGTATGTCTTAGTTTATGAGGGCTCAAATTGAATATTTCTTCTGAATTATCCATTATTCTTTTTATAATTAATCTAACTCCTCTTTGGGTTAATGAAGTTCCTTTAAAATTTAAGAACAATGTGTCATTTTCTTTGTTTTTCGCTCTTTTTAGAAAATCATTTCTTGTTGTGAGAATATAGTCTTTTAACCCCTTAGAGAGTGTTTTATGAATTGGTACGTATCTATCTTTATTACCTTTCCCATGGATTAGTATTAAATCTTGATAAAAATCAATATCTTTTAATTTTACACTGCATAATTCACCAACTCTAACACCAGTTCCATATAAAAACTCTAGTATTAATTTATCTCTTTTACCGATTTGTTTAGTTGTATCAATTGAATTAAATAATGATTCAATTTCTTCTGGATAAATAAACTGTGGTAGTCTTTTCTCTTTCTTAGGTAATTCTACATCTTGAAAAGGATTTTCCTTTACTAGTTCTTCTCTGTTTAAGAAGTTATAAAAACTTCTTAAACTAGATATTTTTCTAGCAATTGATTTTGGCTTATAGTTTTCATGAAGAGTCGCAGTATAAAATCTCGCTATACGAGAAGATACAGTTAGTAACTCACCAAACTGTTCACGATCTAAAAAGTGTACAAGTGAATAAATATCATCTGTGTATGAGATGACTGTATTAATACTATATCTTCGTTCAATATCAAGATAATCTTTGAATAAGATAATTACTTGTTGGTTATTCAATTGCACCACTCCTAACTATAGTTTTTCGATAATTTCCTTCATGACACTTAGTGATCTGTCTTTATATAATCCTTTACGTTCTTTTTTCTTATGTTTGTAATCTAGTTTCTGAATAATACCATAATTTGCATTCATAGGTTGAAATCTTGAAATGCTTGAATGTGAGATATAAAAAGACTCACTTCCAATGATTGTTGTTTCTGGGAAAATTATTTCTTCTTTACCTTCTAATTTTCTAGATAAACTTATCGCAGCGAGCAATCCACTCCCAGCACTTTCAACATATCCTTCAACACCGGTGATTTGTCCACCAAAATAAATATTAGGATTTTCTCTTAATTGGTAATTTCTAGTTAACAAAGTTGGACTATTTATGAAAGTATTTCTATGCATTACTCCATACCTAACAATACTTGCTTTTTCTAGCCCGGGAATCATTTGAATTATTCGTTTTTGTTCACCAAATGTTAGGTGTGTTTGAAAGCCTACTATATTGAATAATGTACCTTCTTTATTATCTTGTCTAAGTTGGACTACTGCGTAAGGTCTAACGCCATTTGGAGCCGTTAAGCCTACAGGCTTCATTGGACCAAATAATAATGTTTGATACCCTCTACGAGCAATTTCTTCGAATGGCATACATCCTTCAAATACTTTTAATTCGAAGTCTTTTAATTCAGTTGTTTTTGCTTTAATTAGTTCTTTGTGCCAGCTATCAAACTCGGTTTTATTCATCGGACAATTGATATAATCTGCGTCGCCTTTATCGTATCTACTCTTCTTATAACAGATATCCATATTTATTGATTCAAGCTCAATAATTGGTGCAGCTGCGTCATAAAAATAGAGGTATTCTTCATTAATTAATTTTTTAATTTTTAGTGAAAAAGTATCACTTGTGAGTGGCCCTGTCGCAATAATTACTGGTCCATCAGGTATTTCTGTTATTTCTTCTTCAATTACTTCGATTAAAGGATTGTTTCTTATTTCTTTAGTAACAAGTCCACTAAAGAGATCTCTATCGACTGCGAGTGCTCCGCCTGCGGGAACTCTTGTAGCGTCTGCACATCTTATTATGAGAGAATCTAACATTCTCATTTCTTCTTTTAGTAATCCTACAGCATTTTCTAGTCCTGCTGCTCGTAAACTATTCGAACAAACTAGTTCAGCGAAAAGACCCGTTTTATGAGCAGGAGTAAGTTTTTTCGGTCTCATTTCATATAGTTTAACTTTGAAACCTCGTTTAGCTAGCTGATAACTTGCTTCACTACCTGCAAGTCCAGCTCCAATTACTGTTATTGTTTCTTTCATATAATCACCACATTCATTATATCACAAACAAATAAAACCACAGTTGTGGTTCTATTTTAATTGTGCAATTTTTCCTTCACCAATTATTAATATATATTCTAATATCTCTTCACTTCCTGAGTAATACTCCCCAGTAAATTCTCCATCACTCATAATAACTATGATTGGTGTTCCTGAATTTAGGATTGTTAATTCCGTCGGTACATTATCAGGATCAGTGACATTAGCTCCATTCATAAAGTAAATATCTCCAGCACTCTTCGTAAATACCCAAGATAAAAAATTATCTTTAACTGTTATACAGTGCGGACAGTTATCTAGGTAATAATATAGAATATAAATATCTTCTTCAATATTTAATACTTCTTGATAGGTTGTTAAATGGAGACTATTAAAGGTATTATAATCTAATTCAAGATCATTATATTTTAAAATAAAATCATAAATATTATCACTACCAATATACGATTCTGAGACAACACCATCAGACATAACAAATACTGTCGGAGTTCCTATAAATTCTTCTAGCCCTGAAACATCAGGAGCGTCAGTTATATTAAAGATATAAAAAGGCAAGGTATCAAAATCATTGAAAAAATCTAAAATATCAGGTTTTACCGTTAGGCAATGTCCGCAGTTTGCACTGTAGTAATAAACAATATATTTATTTGATTGCTCGTTTTCCGCGGCTTCATAACTTGTTATAGTGTTATCAGGAAAATCTAAATAATCAAGTTCTACATAAATTTCTCTACAAGCTGACAGGGATAATACTAATAGTGAGATAAGTACTACTAATAATTTCTTCACTACTTATTAACCCAAAAAATCACTGGATCTTTGGTTAATTCAAATTGTTTATCTTTTATTATTATTTCACTATTATCAAGTAGGTTTTTATAAATCCCGTTTTTAATATCAATTTTAATATATCCTGTATCTTGTCCTACATTAAATATTCCTACTATATGTTTAGTATCCAATTTATACTCCCCGTAATAAATCTCTTTATTAGTAATATGAATTTCATAATACCCATAACTAAATATTTTATCTTTTGTTATCTTCGAAAGAGTCATTACTTTATCAGATATATCTGTACCGTCCCAATTAACTTTATCAATATCAAATAAACTCGGAAGGTGGTTATCACAATATTCTTGTCCAGCATACATCATAGTCGAACCTTTACTAAAAAACATTTGTGATGTCCAGTTAATTATTTTGTTATAATCATTTTTGACCATAGGAGCAAATCTACCAAAATCATGGTTCTCTAAATTACGCATTTTAATGTAATTATCAGGGTATACTTCTTCTTGTCTTTGTAGTTCCTCTAAATATCTCTTTAAAGGTAATTTTCCTTCAAGGTATCCTTCGAAATACGGATGAGTATCATAGTCATATGCCATATCAAATATTTGGTAAATTTCTGATTCACTTAGAGCCTTATAGCC
>DAOVWR010000106.1 GCA_030636545.1 Mycoplasmatota bacterium | reverse complement strand
TGCTGGTTGTAAAATGTGTAAAATATGCATTAAAAAAGGCACGGTTGGTATTTGTCACCTTATTTAATCCAAGAAAGTACTAATAAATAAATCAGAGTACAAAGGTATCACTGTTTATATCGAACAAAGAAACAATATTGCTCACCGTGTATCTTGGGAATTAATTGGCAAAGCAAAAGAATTAGCTTTAAAAACAAAAGAGCCAGTCTACGCCGTAGTAGTAGGTAATGATGTCTCTAAAATAGTAGCTGAAGCACTTAGTTTTGGAGTAGATAAAGTCTTTGTTTATGAAGATGAAGCCTACAAAGAATTTAATGTTGAAGTATATACTAATGCTCTTAATGATTTTTATCAAAAACATAAAATAAATATCATCTTATTTGGGGGAACAACTCAAGGAAGAAGTTTTGCTCCAAGAGTTGCCGCAAGACTTAAAACAGGATTAACAGCAGACTGCACAATGTTAGACATTACAGATGAAGGTGATTTACTGCAAATTAGACCTGCATTTGGTGGGAATATTATGGCTAAAATAAATACCCCAAATCATCGTCCTCAACTAGCAACAATAAGATTTAAAATGTTCAATGAGCCAAGTAAAGTTAAACCTTTTGGTGAGGTTGTTAATGAAAATAGTGATAATATCTCAAAAGAGACGACTATTAAAATCTTAGAAACGTTTGAAAATCCGCAAGTAAATGATATTTCCGATGCGGAAATTATCATTGCCTTAGGAAGAGCATTTAAGAAAAAGAAAGATTTAGATTTAGTTGAACCTTTAAGAAAAAGACTAAATGCACAACTCGCAGTTACCAGACCTCTCATTGAAAATGGTTGGTTTGATGCACGAAAACAAATTGGTCTTTCTGGAAGAACAGTTAAGCCTAAATTGATTATCAATTTAGGTATTAGTGGAGCCGTTCAATACATTGAAGGAATGAAAGAATCAGAGTTGATTATTTCAGTGAATAGTGATGAAAATAATAAGTTATTTGCGATAAGTCATTATTCAATTCATGGCGATATATTTGAAGTATTACCCAAATTAAATGATCTATTAGATCAGATATTGTAGGTGAAAAAAATGGCATATAAAAAAATCGATCAAGAAGATATTAAATTTTTAGAAAAAGTTGTCGGTAGTGAAAATTTAAAGACAAGAGATCAAATTGAAGAAGATTTCGCACATGATGAGTTGAAAGCTGTATTTTCTTATCCGGAAATACATATTTTTGTAACTGATAAGTTCCAAATCATCCAAATCATGAAATACGCTAATGATAACTTAATTCCAGTAACTGTTAGAGGTAGTGGAACAGGACTAGTTGGAGCATGTGTTGCAATCTATGGTGGGATTTTATTAGATACAACAAAAATGAATAAAATTATTGAACTTGATAAAACAAATATGACTCTTCGCGTTGAGCCAGGAGTATTGTTAATGGAAATATTTGAATATGTCGAAGAAGAAAACTTATTCTATGCTCCAGATCCTGGTGAGAAGAGTGCAACAATCGGTGGAAACATCGCCACAAACGCTGGTGGTATGAGAGCTGTTAAATACGGAGTAACAAGAGACTGGGTTAGAGGACTCGAAATAGTTACACCTGACGGACAGTTAATTGTAGCTGGGGGAAAGGTTGTTAAGAACTGTAGTGGCTATTCAATTAAAGATTTAATTATTGGTAGTGAAGGAACACTAGGAATAGTTGTAGAAGCAACATTAAAACTTATCCCACTTCCTAAAAAAACAGTTAGTTTATTAATTCCTTTTGAAAATAAAGAAGCAGCCATTTCGGCTGTTCCAAAAGTAATGATGGATCATTCAATTCCAACAGCAGTAGAGTTTTTAGATAAACAAGCTTTACGCTTTAGTGAAGAGTTTTTAGGAAAGAAAATTCCTAACGCAGATTACGATTCATACTTACTCGTAAGTTATGATGGAAATTCTGATAATCAAATCAATGATGATGTTGAAGCATTGAGTGATTTATGTGTTAATGAACTCGGTGCAATTGATGTTTATTTAGTAGATACTGATGAACGAAAAGATAGTGTTTGGAGTGCTCGTGGAGCGTTTTTAGAAGCTATCAAAGCGAGTACTACTGAAATTGATGAATGTGATGTTGTATTACCGAGATCACACATCACAGAGTATTTACAATTTACCCAAAAAGTAAGTGAAGAATTGAATATTAGAATTCCTTATTTTGGGCACGCCGGTGATGGTAATTTACATATCTATTTCTGTAAAGATGATTTAACTGATGAACAATGGAAAAACAAAATAGAAATAGGGTTTAAGAAGATGTATGATAAAGCATTTTCATTCGGTGGGTTAGTATCTGGTGAACACGGAATCGGTTATGCTAAAAAAGCTTACTTAAAGCAACAAGTAGGTAACAAACAAATGAATTTAATGATCGGAATCAAACAAGTATTCGATCCGAATAATATTTTGAATCCTGGAAAAGTAGTATAGTTTCTTGGATAGATTCTCCTCTTCATAGGGTAATTCCCTATATGGAAAAAAGCTCTTCTGGAGCTTTTTTTTATTTTCAACAATATTCCATTGAAAAAACATGCTCAATTTCACTTACTTTTTTTCAGTGTAAATGTTATAATATTTATATTATAAGTAAAATTATGAAAAAGAGGTGATTTATATTAGTGTTATGTTAAATATGCTTAAATATAAAGACGATTTAAGTATGGCTGAAAAAGCAGTACTTGATTACTTGATTGAAAATAAATCAGTATTGAGAAACTTTAATGTTGAGAAGATTGCAGAAGCGGCTTATACATCACCGGCGTCTGTTGTTAGAATGTGTAAAAAACTAGGATATAATGGATTTAAAGATTTTAAGATTGATTTCATATTAGCCAATGCCAAAGTGGAAATTCCGGAAATCACAGAATATAAAGATGTTATTTTAACTAAGGATTCTAATTATGGGAAAGTAGTTATTGAAAACAATATTAGAATACTAGAAGAAACCTTAAAACTACATGATGCTGTTGCCCTTCATAAGGCTGCTGAAATTATCATGAGCGCTCGTAAAATACTCGTTTTTGGGAAAGGGTCTTCTTATTTAGTTTGTAAAGACTTAGAGATGAAATTAAGAAGAATTAATAAGTTTGTTATTGCCCAAGGTGAATCACATGAGCAGCTTATTGATGCATCATTTATCAATCACAATGATGTAATCATCTTTATCTCAAACTCAGGAACTACAAAAGAAATCATTAGAGCAGCATTACTAGCTAAAGAGAATAAAGCAAAGATTATTAGTATCGTCAAACTAGGAACATCTCTACTTGCTGAACTAGCAGATGTAAACCTCTATACTTCCTCATTAGAAGGAGAATTTAGAAGTGC
>DAOVWR010000013.1 GCA_030636545.1 Mycoplasmatota bacterium | reverse complement strand
AGATAAAGAAACTAAGGTAGCAATTTTATCTCCTACTTGTAATGATTGATCAGGAAACTTTGATCCTACCTCTAATACTCTCCCAATTAACATCCCGCCACTTCCTGTGACAGGGTTTTGCATTAATCCACGAGTTTTAACGATATCTAAAATCATTTCTTCCATTAAGTTAACATCTTTATTACAAACATTTTTTATTTGTGTAAAAGATGCTGAATCAATATTCAATGTAATAACATCAATTAGTAATTCATTAGCTTTTATAATCATACTATTATCTATTTTAGTTGCTGCTTGAGGTAATACTCCCTTTGGAGTTATTACACGATTAGTTCCGTATTTACATAGTTTTTCCATAATCATTATTCCTTTATTTTTAATATTTTTCTAGCATCTTTTGGCGTTGCGATTTCACGTTTATATAAATTAGCTATTTTAACTACTTTTTGTACTAAGTCGGCGTTTCCTTTAGCCTTAACACCTTTTTCTAGATAGATATTATCTTCTAGTCCTACCCGAACGTGTCCGCCGTGTTTAATGGCCAATTCAGCTAGTGGAAACTCATGTCTTCCAATTCCTGCAACACTATATGTAGCGTGCTCTGGAATACTTTCTTTTAGGAAAACAAAATCTCTTTCCTGTGCTGCTTGTCCACCTACCATTCCTAAAACAAAGCTGAAATGAAGATGATCCTTAATAATACCTTTTTTATATAATCTTAAGACTTGATCAACATGCATTTTACCAAAACATTCAAGTTCAGGTAAAATGTTTTTTTCATAGATTTTTTCAGCGAAGTAGATTATATCATTTTCAGTATTAATGAATACTTCATCATTTCCAAAATTAACACTACCACAATCTAATGTACACATTTCAGGTACTAAGTTAATTGGCTGTAGTCTTTCATCGTTGCTCATACCAACAGCACCTCCGGTCGAGGGCTGAATAATGACATCTGGGCAAAGTTTTCTAATTTGCTTTATTGTTTCTTCAAAACGAGCAACATCTTGTGTTGGTGTTCCATCATCTTCTCTTACATGAAGATGTATTACACTAGCTCCAGCTTGACAAGCGAAGTATGCTTCTATTGCCATTTCTTTAGGAGTATATGGAACAAATGAATTATCTTCTTTAGTTACTTCTGCGCCACTAATGGCGCAAGTAATTATAAGCTTTTCCATTAGTTTCTTTGTAATCCTTTCGGTACTATACAAGTTCCTGAAGCTTTCGCTACTAGAACTTTTTCAAGTAATACATGAGCAGCTGAAGGATTAATATTAGGTAATGATTCAATTACTTTATAAGCTTCAAATTCCATTTTACGACTCGTGTTTCCTTGAGTTGTTACCCAGCCAGTTACTTCGATATAGTCTCCAGCGTAAAGAGGGACAAGAAACTCAACGTTATCGTAGGCGCGGAATAACCCTTCGTCTCCATCATTTATGATTAGTAGTTCTGTGGCTACATCACCAAATAGTTGCATGATGAATGCTCCGTCAACTAATCCCCCACCGTAATGGGCGTGATGTGCTGATAATCTCATTCTTATTAATGCTTTTTCCATATTCAAACCTCCAATTTCATTACTTTAGGATTGTTAATTACTAAAGTAGCGTCAGTTGATTCAACGATTTCCATTATTGTATACTCAGGATTATATTCTAGTAAATGCAATCCATCATCTCTTACTTCCATAACTCCCATTTCTGTGATAATCATGTTTACTTGATTTTTCGCAGTTAATGGTAAAAAACATTGTTTTAATATTTTTGGTTTACCTCTGTTTGTATGAGTTGTCGCGATAATAACTTTTTTTGCTCCAGTTACTAAATCCATTGCTCCACCCATGCCAGGAACCATTTTGCCAGGGATTATCCAACTAGCAAGTGAACCTGTTTGATCAACTTGAAGACATCCTAAAACTGTGACATCAACATGTCCTCCTCTGATGATTGAAAATGATAATGTTGAATCAAAATACATTCCCCCATCTAATAATGTAACAGGTTGTCCTCCAGCGTTAGTAATATCTGCATCATATGTTTCTTCTGTAGGAGCAGGGCCTAATCCAATTAGGCCATTTTCACTTTGAAGATTGATGTGAATGTCGCTTGGTAAGAAGTTACCTACTAAAGTTGGAAGACCAATTCCTAAATTAACTAAATCTCCATCATGAAGTTCTCTAGCTACTCTTTTGGCAATGAAGTTCTTTATCTGCATTTTATCCATTATTCTTCCTCCTTTACGATGTAATCTACAAATATATGAGGAGTCATAACGTTATCTGGATCTATTCTATCAACCATTTTTCTTGCTTGAACTATTACTAAGTCAGTGGCTGTTGCCATGACTGGGTTAAAGTTTCTAGTTGTTTTTGTAAAGTTTGTATTTCCGTATTTGTCTACTGTCGTTCCATAAAGAAGGGCAAGATCAGCTCTTAGAGGTAATTCTAAGATGAAGTCTTTTTTATTTACGGCAATTATTTTCTTACCTTTTTCTACGATTGTCCCTAGACCTGTTGGTGTTAAGAAACCGCCAAGTCCGGCGCCACCCGCTCTAATTTGCTCTGCAAGAGTACCTTGAGGAACAAGTACACATTCCATTAATCCTTCGCTCATAAGTCTTCCTGCTTCGGGATTTAAACCAATGTGAGAAGCAATTAATTTCTTAACTTGTCCATTTGCAATAAGTTTTCCTACACCAAGATCTGCAAGTCCAGCATCATTACAAATGATTGTAATATCTTTAACATTTAATCTTACTATTTCATCTATTAGCAATTCCGGAGTACCGATAGCCATAAAACCACCAACCATAATACTCATACCATCAAATAAATGATTCTTAAGATCACTTATCTTAATAATCTCTTTCACATGCATTACCTACTTTCTTAAGTTTTTAACGATAATGGCAGTACCCATTCCTCCACCAATACATAAAGAAGCAAGTCCATATGTATTTTTACGTTTAATCATTTCGTGTAATAATGTAACAATAATTCTATTTCCAGAAGCTCCAACAGGATGTCCTAGCGCTATTGCTCCACCGTTGACATTTGTTCTTCCCATAATCCATTCAACTGTTACATCGTGATTTTCACTTAGTTCTTTTACGACACCAATTGATTGCACACTGAAAGCTTCATTTAATTCTAGTAATTCCATATCTTTTAATTCCATTTTAGCCATTTTTAATGTGTTTTCAATTGCAACTACAGGACCTAGTCCCATTGTTGCAGGGTCTACTCCACCTTGTCCGACAGCGATAATTTCTGCCATTGGATTAAGCTTATATTTATCAATCATTTCTTGATTAGCAAGTAGTAACATTGATCCACCATCATTAATACCTGAGGCATTCCCGGCAGTTACTGTACCACCCTTTTTAAAGACAGCACGCAATGTTCCAAGTTTTTCTAATGTTGTTTTACGGTTTGGATATTCATCTGTATCAAAAGTAATAAAGTCTCTTCTAACTCTAATTTGAAGAGGTACTATTTCTTCTTTAAATTTACCAGCGTCAATTGCCGCAATTGCTTTTTGTTGTGAATTAATTGCGAAAGCATCTTGGGCAACTCTGGTGATGTTATGTTTTTCTTGAATGTTTTCGGCTGTAATTCCCATATGATATCCTTCATAGGCATCAGTTAGCGCATCAAAAATCATATGATCTTTTAAAGTGATATCACCCATTTTATGTCCTGTTCTTACTGTTTTAGGAGTAAGATAAGGAGCTGCGCTCATATTTTCTACTCCACCTGCGAGTACTAACTTGTGAATTCCAGCTATGATATTGCTATAAGCATTCATAACAGCTTTCATTCCACTCCCACAAACCATATTTAAACTATATCCTATTACTTCTTTTGGTAATCCTGATTTTATCACTATTTGTCTTCCGACACCTTGTCCTAGACCTGCGGGTAAAATATTACCAACGATTAATTCATCGATATCTTTTCCATCAACCTTAGTTGTTTCTAAAATATTTTTTACTAATGCTACACCCATGTCTGCAGGGTGTATTTTTGTTAATGTTCCTAAGAAACTCCCAATAGCTGTTCTTTTTGCCTCGACAATAAAAACTTTTTCCATTTTACATTTCCTCCTTTTTTGGTGGCATTAACTCTGCTTCACCGATAACTACTTTTTCATTATTTTGATTATATGCGATACATTCAAATTTAACTCTGTTTTTTTCGGTATTAAGTTCTATTACTTTAACTTCTGCCTTAATTTCATCACCGAAATAAACAGGTCTTCTGAATCGCAATGTTTGTGATATATAAATACTACCTGGACCAGGTAACTCCATACCGAGTAACTTAGAAAAAAGTGATCCTATTAGCATTCCATGACTTATTCTTTTTTTAAAGATTGTTTTACTAGCATATTCCTCGTCAAAATGAGCAGGATTATAGTCTCCTGTGATTTCCCCAAACATCTCGATGTCTTTTTGTGTAATAATCTTTTTATGAGATACTGTGTCACCTATTTTTAGTTCTGTGATTGATTTTCCAATCATCATAGTCTCATTCCACCATTAACACTTAATACATGCCCTGTGATATATGAAGAGTCATCACTTGCTAGGAATAATGTTGCTTTTGCTATTTCAATAGGTTGTCCTAATCTTTTAAGCATTGTTAATTTAGCAAACTTTGCGAGTAAATCTTCAGGCACACTCTTTAACATATCAGTCATGATATATCCAGGTGATACTGCGTTAACTCTAACGTTAGCACCTTTACGAGCGTATTCCTTTGCCCAAGTTTTTGTTAATCCGATAAGACCAGCTTTTGTAGCTGCGTAATTTGCTTGTCCGATATTTCCGTATTCACCAACAACACTAGAAATATTGATAATACTACCTTGTCCTGCGTACATCATATCAAGACCGATGTGTTTCGTTAAATTGAAAACTCCTTTAAGATTCACATCAATTACTAGATCCCACATTTCTTCAGTCATTTTATGAGTTAAAGCGTCTCTTGTGATTCCTGCATTATTAACTAGGATATCAATTTTACCGTATTTTTCTTTAGCGTATTTATAAAACTCTTCTGTTTTTACTGCGTCAGTAACATCTAGTTGATAAGATTCAACACTAGGTAAATCCAATTTGAAATCCTTAACATCTACTGCGATAACAGTAGCTCCTTCTACTTGAAATAAGTTAACCATTTCAAATCCTAAACCTTGCGCTCCTCCAGTAATAATTGCAACTTTTCCTTCTAATTTTTTCATAACAATACCTCTCTTTCTTCTCTTTTAAAAAATAAAAAGAGCAGTTTATGTTTTTAGACATAAACAGCTCATCATTTTAAATAAAATGACAATGAATAAAGTTTTGCCTTCATCCATCAAGAATTTACTACAGTAGACGTAGTAAACCTTTCGGCACATCCCTCCTTCTTAAATAGTCTTTAACGTCTACGTTATTAACACCTATTTAATACCCAGGAACATGCTCCTCTGTAATTTTTATTTTATCCCTTTTTTACAACATAATTATAGCTTATTTTGTAAGCGTTTGTCAACCCTGTTTATAGGAGAATTCAATTTGCTTATTGAGTAATATTTTATCAAATAAATATAACAAAAGAGTAATCCGAGGTAGATTACTCTTTTGTCTGGGTTTCCCCAAATAGGATAATGAAACAAATTATATATTATTAGTTCGAGTTATGTTTTCTTAATGTATTTTCTTGTATCTAATGCTACTGCTGCAACAATGATTGTACCTTTAATAATATATTGATAATAAGCATCTATTCCTAGATAGACCATTCCGTAAGTAATTACCGTGAACATTAGTACACCTGCAACTGCTCCACTAATTTTACCAATACCTCCACTAAATGAAATTCCACCAACAACACAGGCTGCGATTGCATCTAACTCATAATTTAATCCAAATGCACTATTTGCACTACCTACACGTGCTGCCTCTAAATATCCACCAATTCCATAAAGTAATCCTGCTAAGATATAAACCATTACTGTTGTTCTAATTACATTTACTCCAGATATCTTCGCAGCTTCAGGGTTTCCACCAACTGCGAACATATTTTTCCCAAATGTTGTTTTATTCCACACAACCCACATAACACCGGTTATGATTACCGAATAAACAACAAGCAAAGGAATTTCCATGCCAAATACATGCCAAATTCCAACAAATGAACTATATGTAGAATCTAATGATCCAATTGGTTGTGGACCTGCATCTGAAGTGTTAAAGTATAATAATAAAATTCCGTATAGTGCTACACTTCCACCAAGTGTCGCTAAGAATGGATGTACTTTGAAGTGAGCAACAACTAGTCCGTTAATCGCACTAAAGAATGCACTTACGATCATTGCTACTAGTAATACTAAAATATAGAAAAACCATTGGAAACCAATAACTTCTCCTAAACTATTTACATTCCATACCCAGTCAGGTAATGTGCTATAAAATCTTGCTCCATAGCTAAATGATTGCAAAAATGAAGCTGTGATAATTGCTGAGAACCCAACATTTTTCCCAAGTGAAAGGTCGGTACCTTGTAAGATAATAATTCCCCCTACACCTAGTGCAAGAATTAATCTTACTGATGATTGAGTTAAAATATTTTTTGCTACTGATAAACTTAAAAATGTTGGTTCACTTATTATGATGAACAGTACTATCCCACCAATAATGAAATAAATTGCATTGTTCAATAATATTTCTGATATTTTCTTTTGTTCACCATTGCCAAGTTTAAACTTGCTCTTTAATGAATCTATTATATTCCTCATGATTTGCCTCCTATAAATACTTCATTGTCATTTTAAACAATTCTTCTTGATTAGTTGATTTTGTATCAACTATCCCAGCTAATCGACCATTACTCATTACACCAATACGATCAGTGATTCCAAGTAACTCTGGCATCTCAGAAGATACCATGATAATTGATTTTCCTTGACTTACTAAGTCAAGCATCAGCTGATAAATCTCAAATTTTGCTCCAACATCAATTCCTCTTGTTGGCTCATCCATTAATAAGATATCAGGATTAAGTAATAACCATCTTCCGATAATAACCTTTTGTTGATTCCCACCACTAAGGGCTCTAATAAGCTCATAATTTGAAGGAGTCTTTATTTTCATTTGTCGTACTAGTTTTGATGTATCTTTTTCCATTTGTTTACCATTAAGCAAACCTGTAATGCCTTTGTAATTATGGACATTTGCAATTGTTGAATTAAATGTAATATTAGAAACCGGATAAATCCCAGTCTCACGACGCTCTTCGGTAATTAGTGCAAATCCATTACTTATTGCTTGAACTGTGGTATCGTTCTTTATTAGTTTTCCATTAAGGATCAATTCACCAGTTTCTCTTTTCCTAGCTCCAAATATTGCTTCAACAAGTTCAGTTCTTCTACTTCCAACTAGACCTGATAATCCTAAGATTTCACCTTTTTTAAGTTTAAATGATACATTTTTTACACGTGGTTTATATGTTGTAGAGAGATTTTTAACTTCTAAAACAATTTCACCTATGGTGTGTGATTTACTAGGAAATCGATGTTTTAAATCTCTACCTACCATCATTTTTATAATTGTATCAATATCAATTTCTTTTGTTACTTTGGTACCAATATAATTACCATCACGGAGTACCGTAACATAATCTGATATTTCAAAAATTTCTTCCATTTTATGAGAAATGTAGATTAATCCAATTCCTTGTTTTTTCAATGTTCTCATAATTTCAAATAATTTATCAACCTCATTTTGCGTTAAAGAAGAGGTTGGTTCATCTAGAACAATAACTTTTGCATCGTATGATACTGCTTTTACAATTTCAACCATTTGTCGTTGTGATACACTTAAATCTGCTAGATTTTTTGTTGGATCTATATCTACTTCTATTTTTTTAAATAATTCAATGGTATCTTCAAGCATTTTCTTTTCATCAACAAATAAACCATTGGTAGGGTATCTACCTAACCAAACATTATCAACTACTGTTCTTTGTAATACTTGGTTTAGTTCTTGATGAACCATTGAAACGCCATGTTCCAATGCATGTTTCGGATCCGTAAAATTAAATTTTTCACCATTTAAATAAAACTCACCTTCGTCTTGCTTATATATTCCAAATAAACACTTCATAAGTGTTGATTTTCCTGCTCCATTTTCACCCATTAGTGCATGAATCGTTCCTGGTTTTACACTAATTTCGACACCGTTTAACACTTTTACACCTGAGAATGATTTACTCAAGTTTTTTATTTGTAATAAATACTCGTTATTCATTTGTTTCACCTCTTTTTGATTCGATGATTCATATTGCATTATCCTTGTTTTCGTTTTAAAATGCTTAAATTATGGAAGTACATGATTGTACTTCCATAATTTAATTTGTTATTTATTGGAAATCTTCGTAATTGTCTGCAGTAACTGCTACGTAAGATACACGTACAGCTTTAGTTTCTGTTTCACTATCTAAAACCCAATCAGTTCCATCAAGTACATCTACACCATTAGCAGCGTTTACTGCTAAGTCAAGAGTCGCTCTAGCTTGGTTTACACCATCGTTTAATACAGTACCATTTAAGTCTCCTGTACCAATTTTAGCTAATGCTTCTTCTAATGCATCTACACCATAAATAGGAATATCGTAACTTGCGTTTGTCATAGCTTGGATAGCTCCAAATGCCATACCGTCATTATTACTAATTACTAATTCAATTTCATCTGCATAAGCAGTAGTTAACCATGCAGCCATAGTGTCTCCAGCTTCTGTAGTAGACCATGTTGTAGAAGGTTGAATTGCTAATTCTTCTACTTCGATTCCTGCGTCAGTAAATGCTTTAACAGCTTCAACTGTTCTAGCTTCTGCATCAGGATGTCCTGGTTCACCTTTTAATAAAACATATTGAACTTTGCCGTCACCATTTAAATCCCAATCAGCATTAGCTTGCCAGTCAGCAACCATCATTTCACCTTGGATAATTCCAGCTTCAGCACTGTCAGTTCCAACGTACCATACTTTGTCGTATGTATCCATTACACCACTAACTGTAGCTTCTTTATTAAATAAGATTAAAGGAATATCAGCATCTTTTGCTTTATCAATAATAGTACCAGCTGCTGCTGGGTCTACTAAGTTGATAACCAATACATCTACACCTTTTGAGATAAAAGTATCTACTTGATTATTAAGTGTAGCTTGAGATCCTTCAGAATCTACGATGTCGATTTCAACACCTAATTCTTGAGCATAACTTTCTAATTCTGGACGAACAACACCATTCATGAAGTTATCATTAAATGTATAGATGTTAGCACCAATTGTTACAACACCGTCATCACTCGTGCAACCTGCAAGGGCAAAGACAAATAGTAATACTGTTACAAATGTTAAAACTTTTTTCATTTCTTATTTCCTCCTGTTTTTTTTATTTATGTATTCAATATAGCAAGAAATGAAAACTCTTACAATGTAATATCTTACTAACTTTTTATAGATTTCTACTATTTAGAAAAATTAAAAAAAAGACTAAAGCTAATAGCCTTAGTCTTAATCTTTTTCATATCTCTGATAATCAACCCAAACATATTTCCCATCAATCAAGTCAAATGATAGTTCATCCAGACCAGTTCCATTAAGAAGAGCTTCGACGAGTTCAATTAGGATTTCGCTCATTCTTTGTGAATCATTAATGACAGTTCCGTATAGATAACCTAATTCGATATACTCAAATGCTTCTTCGATTCCATCAATTCCTAATACTGGTATCCAAATATCTGTCTCACTATCAATTACACCATCTTCATTTACATCTACAAATAGTTCATGTTCAATCATCGCATCAATAGCGCCAATTGCCATACCATCATTATTTGAGATTACTAGTTCAATCTCTTTATCAAGCGTTGTTAATAAGCTATTCATTCTATTATAAGCTATTACTTTTTCCCAATCACAAATTTCAATTGATATAATTTCTAATTCATACCCGTATAATTCAAGTTTTTCAATAACTACTTCTGTTCTGATTTCTGCATCTTGATGACCTTGTTCACCTTTTAATATAACAAGTTGAATAATTCCATCATCATTTTTATCAAGTTCACTTAAATTACCTGGAGCTCCAAATAAATCAATAATCATCTCCGATTGGATTGCAGCACTATTTTCTGCCGGAGCTCCAATATAATATAATTGATCCCATAATAGCATATCTTCTTCAAGTGGTTCTCTATTTATAAAAATAATTGGAATGTCATATTCTTTTATCTTTTCAATTATTGTATATGCTCCTAAGCGATCAACTGGATTAATAATCATAATACTAGGATTCTTTTCTAATACTTCTTCAATAATCTCGTTTTGTAATAATTGAGAATTTTGTGAATCAAATACTTCAATTTCGAGTTTTCCTTCAGCTTCATTTAGAATATGACCTTCAAACTCTAAAATATATGGATCTATTTCATTGTATAGAATCAAAGGAATTTTATCATATGATTCTTCACATGCACCAAGAGTTAGTATAACCAGAAATAGAAAAATTACTATTACAATTTTTTTCATATTATTTAGCCCTTTCTAATGGGATTTCTAAGCGGACAATTGTTTTTTCATCAAGTTCACTTTCAATGATAAGATCAGCATTATCACCGTAGTAAAGTTTTAATCTTTGAAAAACATTTCTCAGTCCTATGCTAGTTCCATTTTGTTTATACTTAATATTTTGGTAGAGCTCTTCTATCTTTTCATCAGGGATTCCATATCCGTCATCCTCTACTTCTAACATTAGTTTATTATCTTTCTTAAATGCTCTAATTAGAATCTTTCCTTGATCATATTCTGTATTTATCCCGTGATAAATAGCATTTTCTATTAATGGTTGTAAACTCAATTTCACAACTTTATAGTCCATAACTTCTTCATCTACAATAAATTCATAATCAAATTTTTCATTATATCTGATTTTTTGAATTAATAAATAATTTTTTGCGTGTTCAATTTCTTCTCTTAATAAAATAATATTTTTTCCTCTTGAAATTGAAATTCTAAAAAACTTACTTAAGGCAATTACCATTTCAATTACTTTTTCATTCATCTTATTCTCTGATAAATATACAATTGAATCCAAAGTATTATAAAGGAAATGTGGGTTTATCTGGCTTTGTAAAGCTTGAAACTCTGTTTTTCTTTTTTCTCGTTGTTCTTGAACAACCTTGTTCATTAAGGTTTTTATCTCTTCAATCATTGAATTGAAACTATGGGTAAGAACAACCACTTCTTTTTGGCCATGAATTTCTATTTTTTGGTAGAAGTCACCTTTTTCAATTTGTTGCATATGATCTTTTAAGATGTTAATTGGCGAACTAATTCTATTTGAAATATATGATGAAGCAGCCATAGTAACAATCATTGTCGAAATAAAGATAATCCCCATAATCAAGAGGTTACTATTTCTTGTTTGATTAATAATTTCAGTATTAACAAATGTCGCTAAACGCCATCTCGTAGCAGTTAAATTATTGACGTTTGCATACATTGAAATTCCATCTACTTCAACACTTTCTCCACCAAAGATGATGTCCTTTGCAATTTCAAGAGTTATACAATTATTTGGCACACAGCTATCACCATTGGAATAAATAAGTGAATCATGTTCATCTAAAATAATTAGATGTCCTCCATCACCTAAATTAGTAGTACTAGCAAGTGTAATAATATTTGAGAAGTTAATATCAACAACTATAATTCCACTAAACTTATTGCCACCAATATAATAATCAGCCATTTTAGTTACGGTTATTACTTCAGCAGTTGAATCAATAAAAATGTCTTGTTGATGTGGAGATGAGAAATGATAAATCGATTCATTGCTAATGGCATCTAAAAACCAACTTTTTGTTGTTAGGTCTTCGATACTTACGTCTTTATAACTACTTGATATAATCAGATTTCCAGCTGTATCAATTAAAACAATTGATTCAATATCTGGTTGAACTTCAGCAGCTTGATTATATATGTCAGATAAGGCTGCGTTATCATTTTTTAGCCCATGTTCAATTGTTTTTTGTTGAATGTAATTAGCAGTATTTATAACACTTTCGATGTAATTATCAAAATTTAAAATAATTTGTTTGTTAATTTCCTTTGAAGAGTCTTCTGCAATTTCAGAAGTAGTCATTTGATAACTGAAGAAAGTAGTAAGAGAAACAGTTAATAAAGATAAAATAACAATTAGAATAGTTGGAATTAAAATACTCTGACTTATGGAAGAGTTTTTAAATAACTTAAACATTTTTACGAAACTCTTTTGGACTTAATCCCGTGTATTTTTTAAAACTATGACTAAAATAATAGACTTCATTATACCCGCATAATTTTGAAATAGTGATAATCTTTTCGTCAGAATACTTTAATAATTCCTTGGCTTTTTCCATTCGATATTTGATTAATTCCTTATTAAAAGTAACACCTTTATGTTTTTTTAAAAGCATACTTAGATATGAAATACTAATATTTAGTTCATCTGTCATGCTTTCTAAAGATATAATTGAATTACTATATTCTTTTTCAATATAACGATAAACATCTTCAATTATTTTTTCGGTTTTATTAACTTGTAACAGAGCATTTTTCTCTCTCATTTTGATTATTGCATTATAAATAAATTCTTTTAGATCTTCAGAATTCTTAAAAGCAAACATTTCTTCTACAATATTTCCAGAAATAATATCTGAAATATTGACATTAATCGAAGATGCAAAATCAATTAAGATATTAGCTAGTTTAATTATTAATAGTTGAGGATCTAATAGAAAACTACTTTCTTTTTTAAACTTAAGGTCTATTATTTTTTCAATACATTCTTTAATTTCGGTTTTTTTCCCATATTTCAGTATATAAGTAAACTCTTCTAATTCTGATTCTTCGATTAAGATATGTTTTCTCTCTTTTTCTTCTATATCATCATAGTAGAATATTCTACCTAAGTTAAAATAGATACTATGTCTAAGTGCGTGTTCACTTTCTCTAGATGCATTAGGATAGTTAGTAAATTTTTTAAACTTTCGTGATATTCCGATTCGCAAAGTTATTTGACGATACTCTTCTGAGTATTTAATAATCTCATAAAGTTCTAAATCAATATCTCTTGATGATTTTATTTTCTCGTCTTTCAAGATAAAAATAACACCTTCAGGAATTAGAAAATGATGACAATATGTGAGATTATTAAAAACTTTTTCAATTAAGCTTCCAATAAATATTTTTGATTCTTCTGTAACAGATAAATCATTACATTTATCTAGTTCAATTACTCCAACTATATAATTATCCAGAGAAAAATCAATACTATACTGTTCTAAATGAGTAATATCATCATTGTTTAATTCGCTTTTATTACGGTACGAACTTAAATATGAATTTATTAGCATTGGAATGGAATCACTATACTTCTTCTGAATTAACTTTGTGTTTGACAAAAAATCGAATTCTTCATCTAGTGAAATTTTCAATTTCTTTAAAAAATCATCAATGTCGTTGCTAGTCACTGGTTTCATTAAATAACTTACAACATTCAATTCAATGGCTTTTCTAGCATAGTGAAATTCATCATATCCTGAAATAAAGGCTACTTTTGTTGTTGGAAAGTCACGTCTTACTATTCTAGCAAGTTCAATTCCATCAATAAAAGGCATTTTTATGTCCGTTAAAACAATATGGGGATTATACTTTTCAATTAATTCTAAAGCATCATATCCATTTCCAGCTTTTCCAACGACATCAAATCCACTTTCAGGATTAATTTTTGAAAGTATTCTTCCCCTAACATCATCTTCATCATCGACTAAAATCATACGATAATTATTATCCATTTTTTTCACCTCTTTTTTTTGTTAAATATTTATTTCACAATTACTTTGAGTTTTTTATTTTTAAAAAACTCAATCAAATTAATCACTCCTCAACATAAAATTTGTATATAGTTTTAAAATAGTATTCATTTCCTTTTCTTAAAATTCCATCATCGATATTTTTTATATTAATTCCATTTGGCTCTAATTGTGTTTCAAAACATACACCTAGATGTCTTCTGTTCACTACTCCATTAAGTAGGTCTAACGTATCTGGGTAATTGTGCGTATATATTACAATACAAGGGTAAGTTGTATATACCTTTAGTCCTCTTTTACTAATATCATCTGTGAAGATTACTTGTACATGATCAATATTTTCTGTATGTAAAAGGAATGGTTCATCAATACCTTTTGTTTTCAGATCATATATACCATCATAAAAGTTGTTTTTTATTTTTTTTAGACATGCAAAATCAAATCTAGTGTTAATATTTTCTGATATTTTGATAGGCACTAGAGTATCATTTAATTCTAGATGATACTTAGAATCTACATATAATCTATGATTTAATATATCTCTTTTCATATTCCCAGACAAATTGAAATATGCATGATTGGTAAGATTCATCAACGTATCTTTATCTGTTTCTCCCGTGAATTCTATTGATAGTTCTCCCTCTTTTATAGTGTAAATGATTTTAACTATTTGGTTACCTGGATATGCTGAACCTTCTTCTCTTTTTTCTATTGTAAAGGTTATTGTTGTTTGGTCTGTTTGATCAACAATTTCATATTCAAAGAATCTGAATGCAAAGCATTCCTTTCCTCCATGTAGGTTTTCTGTCCCAAGAAAGTTCTTATCAAGAACATAACTCTCACTGCCTATTCTGAATGTTGCATCTTGAATTCTCCCACTTGTTGGGCCAATTATAGCATTTAGATACATATCATTTTCTATATATGATTCTAATTTATCATAAGCCATTACAATAGTTTCCATAACTCCGTCTTTATCAGGTACATAAATGCTCAATATTGTAGCTCCATAATCCATAAATGTTACTTTTATATCTTTATGCACTACTTCAATAAGGGTGAATTTCTGATCATTAAGACTATGCTTACTTACCGAGTACACTAATTAGTCCTATAATAAATTTATCAAACTGAATAACTCCTTCTTCTGTTTGTTTAAATACTCCAGAATCTTCAAGACACTTAACAAATTTCTCAGTTACCTCATTTTCAATAAATGTATCTATGTTTCCACCATTATATTTCTTAAGCAGGTCTTTTAACCATTCGTTATGAATACCATGTTCAATAGGCAATTCTGATTTCTCAACTATTGCTTTTTTTATACTTTCAAGTTCTTCTTTAAGCCTAGCTGGAAGAACTGCTAATCCCATAACTTCAATTAAGCCAATATTCTCTTTTTTGATATGATGATTCTCTGGATGAGGATGAAAAATACCTAATGGGAATTTTTTGCTTGTTAGATTATTTCTTAATGCAATATCTAAGATATATACTGCCCCATTTTTACGAGCAATTGGTGTAATTGCATTATGTGGTTTATCTGTATAAGATATTATTCCAGCAGCTTTATCTTCATAGTTTTCCCAGAATTTAAAGAGCTTATCTGCGGCGTTAATAACTATTTCTCTATCTTTAGATTCCAATCTCACTATGCTTAAAGGCCAATATAGTTGTTTGATAACTAATCCGTTTAGACTGTATTCAGATATAACCTTTGCTTCCTCAATTGGAAAGTTATGTCTTCCTCCTTGATAGTGTTCATGGCTAAGTATTGATCCACCAACTATTGGTAATCCTGCATTTGAACCAAGAAAATAATGGGGTAACTTATCAACAAAATCAAACAATCTTATAAACGTATCTATTGTAACTTTCATTGGAACATGTTCTTTCTTAAGAACTATCGAATGTTCATTATAATAAACATATGGTGAATACTGAAGATAAAAATCTTCATTATTCAGTAACATATGAACAATACGGTGATTTGTTCTTCCCGGCTTTGAGGGATGCCCATAAAAACCAACTTGTTCTTTACATAAAAGACACTTGGGATAAGTTGTACTCAAGGCATTACTTGAATTAATAATGTCTCTTGGGTCTTTCTCAGGTTTGCTGAGGTTTATTGTCATATCTAAAAGACCATATTTGGTATTTGATTTCCAAATAATATTCTTTGAAGTACGTGATGTTTTAATATAATTACTCTTTTGAGATAGATGATAAAAATAGTTAGTTGCTTCTTTAGGATTATCTTTCAACAGACTATTAAATACAGTATTTATTGCAGAAGGTCTTGGTGTAAATACGTCCATAATCTTCGCTTCAAATTGATCTCTTTTGATTATTGTGTTTGGTGAGAACAGTTTTTGCTTAAAAGCGTAATCAATTAATGGGTCTAAAAGTGTTGAAGGTTCTTCTACGCCTTCATACTCTACTTTAATGTCAGTGTAGTTTTCTAATTCTAATAGGTTACATAACCTATTAACTACATAGTCACTATCCTCTGCGTCAATCAAATGCTCTTTAATAGCATATAAACATAGTAATTTAATATCCTTATTAATTTTCATTTTTAAAACCATCCTTATGAAGTTGATGGAACTTCCATGCTGATGAAATTATAGAAGAAACATCATTATATTTTTTAACCCATTTAAGTTCTTTCTCTGCTTTTTCACTAGAAGCAATCAATCTAGCAGGATCACCAGCTCTTCTCTCTGAGATTATTGATTTAATAGGTTGTTTTGTAACTTTTCTAGCTGATTCTATCATTTCTAGGACACTATAACCTTCACCACTACCTAGATTAAATATATCGCTCTTATTTGTTTCTATGATTTTGTGCATGGCTAAAATGTGTGCTTCAATTAAATCCTCTATATGAATGTAATCTCTAATACATGTTCCATCTGGCGTATCATAATCATTTCCAAAGATACTAATATGTTCTCTTTTTCCTAGAGGAACCTGTAAAATTAGCGGTATAAGGTGTGTTTCAGGGTTGTGACTCTCGCCAATTTCTCCTGTTTGATAAGCTCCAGCAACATTAAAGTACCTTAAAGCAATATATTTAATACCATGTGCTATGTCTGCCCACTTCATCATTTTTTCCATTGCTAGTTTTGTTTCACCATAAGCACTTGTTGGAACTTCTAGCACTTCTTCAGTTATTGGCATTGTACTTCTATCGCCATATACAGCCGCCGAACTACTAAATACAATGTGTTTAACTCCTGCTTCATTCATTGCATCAAGCAATACTTTAGTACCATATACATTGTTATCATAATACTTCAGAGGAACTTGCATGCTTTCACCTACTAGACTAAAGGCAGCAAAGTGAATTACAGCACCAATATGATCACTTTTAAGCACATTTACAACCAAATCTTTATCTCTTATATCTATATTATGAAAAATAGCTCGTTTATCCACTGAATCCATATACCCAGTAGATAGATTATCAATTACACTGACATTGTATCCTCTTTCTAATAAGATTTTAACAGCGTGGCTCCCTATATATCCAGCACCACCGGTAATCATTACATTCATAAAATGTCCTCACTTTCTAGCTTTTTGGCTCCATCACAAGCTTTTACGGGATAAAAACTTGCATTGTATCCTATCTCTTTAAGATAATCCGATTTAACTTTAGTAATAATCTCATCAATATGAGATGTTTTTACTAAAGAGATGGTGCACCCACCAAAACCTGCCCCTGTCATTCTAGAGCCAATTGCACCGTGTCTTCTAAATGAATTAACTAGTGTATCAAGTTCGTTACATGAAACTTCATATAAATATCGTAGAGAATCATGACTTTTATTCATCAAATCACCGAACTTTATCATATCTTTTTGTTTAAGAGCTAAAACTGCCTGCTTTGTTCGATCGTTTTCTGTGATGATATGTTCTACTCGGTTTGCTATGATCTTGTCATTAAAAATCGATAAATTATCATAAAAGTCTTCAAGAGATAAATCGCATATGTAATCAAGTTTCTTAATATTCTTGTTAATAAGTATCTTAGCAGTATTACACTGTTCAACTCGTTCATTATACTTAGAATCAGCCAAACTACGTGACTTATTAGTGTTTGTAATAATAAATGAATAATCGCCTGTATACAAAGGTATATAGTCATATGCAAGTGAAGATGTATCTAAATATAGTGCATGATTCTCTTTGCTCATGGCAACAGCAAATTGATCCATTATACCACAGTTTACATTCATATATTTGTTCTCTACATACTTGCATATATTGGCAATTTCACTAAGGTCAGTATTTATTGAATATTCATATTTTAATACTAATGAAATTAAAACTTCTAAAGATGCACTTGAAGATAAGCCTGAAGCCTTTGGAAGATTACCATAAATAAGAATATTTAATCCAGACGGAATATCTGCACCTGCTTGTAAAAAATATTTTATTATACCTTTTGGGAAATTTACCCATCCATCAGCATTATAGAAATTCAAATCGTAAATACTATTTGATGGACTATTGTATTCTCGATCAAAATTCTCATCTTCTAAAAAACTTGAAAAATGCGAGCTTTTTCTGTTTTCTTGTTTCTCAGATTTTTCAGATGAAATAATATTAGTTTTTCGAATCGAAGACCTCAAATTATTATATTTAATAATTTTTGTTCCAAATTCCATATAATTATCAGATAAGAAATGAAATTCTGAATCTTGTCTTTTTGACACAAAAGCGTAAGTTCCTAAATTTATAGCAATCGGAAAAACTCGTCCACCTTCATAATCTATATGTTCGCCGATCAAGTTGACTCTACCAGGTGTAAAATAAACTTGAATTTTATCGCCTAAAAATGCTTCATGTTTTTTTGCTATATTTCTTAAATTCATAATATGACTCCTTTTAGTAAAATTTTACTTTAAAGTTTCCCTAATCACTAATTTTGTAGGTACGATTTTCTTAACTGGGATATCTCTTCCCTCTATTATCTCTATTAATGAGTTTAGTGATTGTTCCCCCATAAACTCAGTATAAACATGAATAGTCGTAAGAGGTGGCGATGTATAATTAGATGTTGGATTATCATTAAAGCCAACTAGACCAACGTCGTTAGGTATGTGCATTCCTTTTTCATTAATTGCTCGTAAAGCTCCAAGTGCTATGGAGTCATTTGCACAGACATAAACCTCTGCTCTATCCTTTTTAGACAGTGCTTCTTTCATTAATTTGTACCCAGATTCACTAGTAAATATACCTACATGAATATATTTAGTATTTAGCATGTTTTTTTGAAATAAATAGTCGCGAAAGACTAACTCTCTTCGCTCTCCAAGGTTCAAATTATCACTGATAAATTCAATACCACCAATATAACCAATCGTCTTGTACTCTCTCTTTATGAGATATCTTAAAACACTCTTTACTGCGTGGTTAAAGTCTATAATTACACTATCATGCTTATCTTCAGCTGGACTAGAATCAACAAAAACAAGGTTCTTAGAAACCTTTTTGAATGATTTAACCTGTGCAGAAGAAAACTTGCCAATACAAATGATACCATCATATAAATCATACACAGAAATATTGAATTTACCATTATCTCTATACACAAGAACGGTATCTATCCCACGTTTTAGAGCTAGTTTCTGTATACCCCTTCTAATTTGAATATAGTATGGATCATCCATTTCCTCTGCTACATCATACCAGTTAATAATTGCAACCTTATATCTGTATTTCGTTCTAATATTGAGTCTGTTTCTAGGAGTTTTGTAGTTCATTTTTGCTGCACTTTCAACAATTTGCCTTCTTAGTTCTTCACTCACGCTAAGAGTCTTATCTTGATTCAAAACTCTCGAAACTGTTGTAATAGAAACTCCAAGTTTTTCTGCAATATTTTTTAGTGTTGCCATCCAATCACCTCAAATAAAAATCTTCAGTAAAATTATACCATAATTTTACTGAAGATAAAAGACCATTATTTATGTGCGCCTAGATCTATCGCAATTTTTCTGTTTAAAACCTGTTTAAATCCGTTAAAAATTTGATAAGTTGCATAAGCATCCTCTAATGCATTATGCATTTGTGTTCCATTTGGCTCTGTATAAAGTTTTAAAGCATTGAATAACCCTAGATCATTTTTTAAGTTAAAATAATTTTTATGCATTTTCAAGAGATTTATGTACCTAGTCTTCTTTTTGAGTGAAGGAAGTTTGTTTATTTTGTATGATTCTCTTAAAGCAAGAAAATCATTTCTTCCCCAAACTACGATAGCTGGTGCATATTTTTCAACCACTTGCTT
>DAOVWR010000069.1 GCA_030636545.1 Mycoplasmatota bacterium | reverse complement strand
TATCCAACTACTAAACTAGAGGCATCTGCTAATTTATAAAAATCTTCAACCTCAGCACTATGGATATTAAATTTAGTTGCAAGTTCTTCAATACTTACATTTATATCAACTAACTCTTTTAACCAGTTTAATGATACCTTCATTTTTATTCCTCCTCTAGATATGACGAAATTCTCGTAATAACATCGTTTCTAACTGCTCTATCGAAAAATAGGAAATGGCTTGAATCTACTGAATGTCTTATTACTTCATTATCAATTGATCTTACTAATAAATCGATTGATTTCTTTTTGACCATTTCATCTTTAAGTGTTTCAATTATTAATGTTTTTGTTCTAATCATTTTTAAATATCTTTTTGTATAGTGTAAATACATTTGAAGATGCCAAATATGGATCTTCGATACTCGCATAAATCTTACAATAAATTCCTTAAAAAATATCTTTTGAATTCTAGTAAGGTTCTTTGAGTAAGATACACTATGCCCAAGACCATTTAAAAATTTACGGTAATTCGGGTTTTTAATTATCGGAGATATGAGTACTAATTTAGATATTCTTTCGTTTCTTGCGGCCATTATTGCCGCAGTTGAAGCTCCTAAACTGTAGCCAATTAAATAAACTTTATCAAAATCGTCATTAACTAACTCCATTGTTTCATCAATGAATTCTACAAAATCAACAGGTGTTGATTTTGGAAAGTATTCTCCTACAAATCCGCCAGGTAGGAATCCTGGGTAATAAACAAAATATTTCTCGTTCTTGGCAAGTTGCTTATAAAGTGATTTTAATTCGGCACCATTAGTTCCGGCTCCGTTTATTAAAAGTACTAAATCTTTTTTCATTACTTAAATTGTTTATTGAAACGAGTATCATTTGTATAAAATGCCCTGATGTCGTTTATTCCATATTTAAGCATTGCGATACGTTCTACTCCCATACCAAGTGCAAAACCTTGATATTTAGTAGTATCATATCCACATGCTTCTAATACATTATTGTTTACCATACCTGCCCCAAGAATTTCAATCCAGCCTGTTCCTTTACAGATGTTACAACCTTTACCATTACAGTTGTGACAACTAATATCAACTTCTACACTAGGCTCTGTGAAAGGGAAGTATGATGGTCTTAATCTAATCTGTCTTTTTTCACCAAATAGTTTTTTTGCAAGTACTAGTAATGTTCCTTTTAAGTCAGCCATTGAAGCTCCTTCATCTACTACTAAAACTTCTACTTGCATGAACTGATGACTATGCGTTGCATCGTCATCATCTCTTCTGTATGTTTTACCATAACAAATAATTTTGATAGGACCTTTGTCAACGTTAGCTAACATAGTTCTAACTTGTACTGGACTTGTATGTGTTCTAAGTAATGTTTCTTCGGTAATGTAAAAAGTATCTTGCATGTCTCTTGCAGGATGATCTTTTGGAAGATTTAATTTTTCAAAATTGTATTCATCAATTTCAATTTCTGGACCTTCCATTAATTCGTAACCCATGCCAATGAATAAATCTTCGATTTCTTCTTGGACTTGTGTTAATAAATGAGCATTACCAACTACAAATGATTTACCAGGCATCGTAACGTCAACTGTTTCGTTCATTAGTTGTTGGTTTACGATTTCTTCTTCTATTTCAATTCTTTGTGATTCAATATAACTAAGAATTGCTTGTTTAGCCTCGTTTGTCATTTGTCCAAATTTAGGTTTTTCTTCTTTTGGTAAATCTCTCATAAGTTTCATTATTTCACTAAAAGAACCTTTTTTACCTAAGTATTTTGCTTTTGTTTCATTTAGTTCATGAAGATTTTTCACTAAACGAATATGTTCTTCAGCTTCTTTTCTGATTTCATCTAACTTATCATAAAGTTTCATATTTTCACTCCTTTTACTATTAAAAAAGTTCGCCCTATAAAAGGACGAACATTATATCCGCGGTACCACCTTAGTTCTAGTAATAACTAGCTCTTCATATCTTTTAACGCAAGAATTACGTGCGAGATTAACGCCTCTAAAAGATGAATTCCTCAGAGTTAATATAGAACACTTACACCAAGTATGTTCTTCTCTTTAATACTAAGATTCCAAGTACTACTTCTTCGTCACTGATTTATACTACTGTATTATATAGTAATAGCCCTATTTTTACAATAGGAATGACTTGTTTTTTCAATTAAAATATATTATTAATCTATATTTGCTACTTTGTAGTAATATATTGTCTTGCGAGCCACGATGTTAAACCAGTTAATCCACCAAACAATACTCTTTCATTAATATTCAATTGATCTAGTTTATCTCTAAATTCCCATTTTAATTCTTTTGGGATAATAAGTTTTTTTGAACTCTCACTAGTTATTAATTCTTCTAGTGGTTTCTCAATATTCGTCGGGATTGAGAATAAGGCATATTGATTGATAATTCTAAAATCAATTGCCGGTGGTTCAAAAAATAAGAAATAATCATTTTCTCCGGCCTTACTTGTATTAAATTGACTAAGCCCTGAAAATAGTTTTGACATCATTTCATTTGTAAAAACGAAAGAAGATTCTTCTTCTAGTACTTTTTTTGCTTTTACTGGTAAAATTTCTCTTAAGTTATGATGATTTACGCACCAAATAACACCATCTTTATCATACTCATCTAAATCCTCTGTCGCAAAATGCAAGGCAATTAGTGGTGAATAAGTCCAGTCAAGTAGTCTCGTAGGTAAGCCGTGATGTTGTCCAATAGCTAGTGTTTTCCAAACACTATCAATTCCCGGAATTAAAGCGATTTCTTTTGCTGCATACTTGCTAAAATTCCTAACAAGTGATTTTTCTAGTTTTTCACTTTTATCTCCACAATTTCGATGTAATGTGTTTTCTAGTTTCATATCTTTGTTGCTCATACCTCTAAACACACAAGGAGATCTAAATCTTTTTATGTCTTCATTAAAAGCTCCTTGAAACATCTCATCTAGTAACTCATTCCATGAGTTTATTCTAATTTCTTTCATATGTCACTCTCCAATTTATATATTTTAATTATAACACAAAAAAAGAAGTCATTGAATGACTTCTTTTGAATATATTTGTTAATTTGTGAGTAATACTGCTATCTCTACTAACTAGTTAGATTCAACATGTAATTTAACGTCTTTTTCGACATTGACTTAATCCGAATATTTATTTAATAAGTTGGGGTTTCATGTTATTATATAGTAGATAATATACGAAGGTTGGTGGAATTATGAGAATATTAATAGTGGAAGATGAAAGACATCTGAATGATGTCTTATTTGATTATGTATTGGATAAATATGACTTTGCGATAATCGATCAAATCTATGATGGACTTGAAGCCTTAATTAGTATTCAAGAGAATAATTATGATCTGGTTTTACTAGATGTGATGCTTCCAAATGTTGATGGGTTTGAAATTTGTAAGAAGTTACGAGAAAAAGCAAATACACCAGTTATTATGTTATCTGCCTTAAGTGATGAAGAAAATCAATTAAGAGGATATAACTTAGGAATCGATGAGTATATTACAAAACCATATAGCCCAAAACTAGTAGTTAAAAAGATTGAAGCTATTTTGGGAAGATATAATGAAATAGTTGATGAAGACTATAAACAATATGGATATATAAAATATAATATTGATAAGCATAAGATATTAGTTGATGGTAATGAGATCAAATTAAATAAAAAAGAATGGGATTTATTCGTTTTATTTATTAATAATACCGGTCGAGTATTTTCACGAGATCATCTATTAAATAAAGTTTGGGGATATGACTACTTTGGTGATGCCCGTACTGTCGATACACATATCAAACGCTTAAGAAAAAAATTAAATAACGCTTCAGTTTATGTTAAAACAATCTTTAAAGAAGGTTATAAATTCGAGAAATAAGCAATAAAAAATCTATTAAGTAAGGAGGACTATTATGAGAGTAAATATATTTATGAAAACATTTATAATGTTATTAGTTACTTTTTCAATTGTCTTCCTTTTAAGTATCTATTTAGCCTATATCCAGTTTTCACCAATGTATATTGATAAAAACATCGAGGCCGTTAAAGAAGCTATTAATTCTTCTGCCGCTGAAATAGAAGGTGGAGCGCAACTTGAAGATACCGATTTATTCATCTTAGCTCAAAGTGAAACATCTTTCATTAGATTCATTAATAATGTAATAACTGAAGAGTTAGGTCCAGAATTTATTGACGATACCGAAATAATTGATTTTGTTATTGATATTTATGATGGTGAAACATCTGTATCTGATGGGAATCTTACTTACTATGTTAATCAAGTAGATGATATTTATAATATTAACTATATCTATGAATTTGGGTATGGAGATTATTTAATTGTTTCAACAAAGATCCAGTCACTTCAAAATATTGATAAGGTATTAACAAACATCAATATTAATCAATCATTATTCTTGTTAGGCGCAATAGTATTAATTTCAGTATTAATATCAGTAAATATCTCAAAACCTATTAAGAAGATAAATAAATATGCCAAAGATATCTCTAACTTAAACTTTGAAAGTAACTTGAACTTAAAAAGAAGAGATGAATTCAAAGACTTAATAAGTAGTTTAAATGAAATGACCTTCAATCTGAAAAAATCCTACGCAGACCTAAACGATGCGAATGAAAGATTAAATGAAGACATCGATGCTGAGAAGATTCAAGAAGAGAAAAAGAAAAATCTAATTATGACAATTAACCATGAGTTAAAAACTCCACTTGCGGTAATGCGTGGCATGATTGAAGGAATGGTTGATAGTGTTGGGCGTTATAAAGACCGTGATAAATACCTTCAAGAATTATTAATCCAAATTGAGCATATTGAAAACATTGCTTCTGATTTAACTTATTCATTAAGACTAGAAGATAAAGCAAAACTTAATGATACTTGTAATACAACTATCATTAATAAAAATCTTTCTTCACTAGAAGAGTTAGCTGCCCAAAAAGGAATTAAAATTCAGAAGAAACTTATTGATACAGATGTCATAATCAATGATGAATTATTGTTAATTTTAGTAACCAATCTTGTTAAAAACGCAATAACTTACACAACAAGTAAATCTGTTTCAATTGAATCAAAAATACTTAATGATTTATTTATTTTAACAGTGAAAAATAAAGGTGAAATTCCAAGTAAAGATTTAGATAAAATATTTGAATCATTCTTTAGATCAAATAATTCTAGTGAAAGTATTAATGGCACAGGTTTAGGACTATTCATTGTTAAACAAATCTGTGATATATACAATTATACTTATAAAATATTCAATGATAACGGCTACGTTGTAGCCAAAATTAATTTAAAAATAAAAAAATAGTCATTTGTCACGAGTTTGTCAAAATTAATTGATAATATGAAATAAAGGAGGTGTATTATGAAGAAATTACTAGTTTTAGTCACAATGATAATTATTGTTCTTTTAGCTGGATGTATGGCTGATATAGAACCTGCAATTGAAGACTCATCTATTTACGACTATTTAAAATATAGTGCTTCTTCAATGTCTTATATTAATACACCTGAATCTGATATTTTATATTTGATTAATGATACTTATAGTGATTTTGTAATTCTAAATAGAACTATTATGAATTCTAATTTATCATCAGAAGAACAACTCGCTTATAAACAATTATTTTCAATTATGGATGACCTCTCCACTAATACAACATTTCGTTATCGAGAACTCGATACTTATAGTTCATCAGATTTTAATACATTAAGTAATAGCAGTCAAATCACCTTAACACTAGGAGATATCGTTACATTTAATGCTTTAAAGACACTTCTTCCCGATATTAAATCAACACTTGAAAATGATTCCTCTGCTATCTCAAAAATTTATTATATTGAATATAAACTTGATCGAGAGTTAACTGATGAAGAAGTTTTATCACTTGATTTACTCCAAGAGAAATATCTAGAATTATATTATTATGATTTTCAACCATTTGACTTTAAACAAAAAACACTAGAGGATTTACTATTCGAGTTTGAATCAAAGACTTCTTTTGATCCTACAGACAATCAAATAATCCAACTAGAAATAGCTTACAATATATTGACAGAACTAATTAATTAGCAAACAAAAAGATTTCCAAATTGGAAATCTTTTTTTATATTTTTTTTCTATTCAACAGTAAATGTTACCGAATCAACAAGTTCACCATCTGCATAAAAAATAATTTCATAATCTCCTGTAGGCCATCCTGCTGTTGGCATCGTTAAACTAAAGTATCCATTTGATTCTTCAAGTTCGGTAGTTACTTGTGATGATGTAATTAAAGTATCATGAGTAACACTATACCAATCTGCAGTAATACTTGTGCCAATTGGATAATC
>DAOVWR010000108.1 GCA_030636545.1 Mycoplasmatota bacterium | reverse complement strand
TCATCATTTTTAACACCTCTAAATTAGTATAATTAATATTTAGTTTGAATGCAAACGTTTTTTATTTTTCTGTTAACTTTAAGAATAATTCAATATCTTCTTTAATTACTTCTAATGATGTTCTCCAAAAATCTTTACTTGTAACATCAATATCTGCTAATTTAGCTACATCTTCTACACTTAATTTACCAGTAGCTTTTAGTAAGTTATCATATTTGCCAGTAAACTTTTGTCCTTCTTTTTGGTAAATTCCATATAATCCTTTTGCAAATAATAACCCAAAGGCATAAGGCCAATTATAAAAGCTAAGTCCTCCGCTATAATAATGAGGTTTCCAAAGCCACCTATATGGATGCAAGAAGCTAGGATCAAGTCCGTCACCATAAGCTTCTTTTTGAGCACTAAGCATTAACTCTTTTAATTTATTTTCATCTAAATAATTTGTTTTTTGATTATCAAAAACACTTGCTTCAAAGATATATCTTGATAAGATATCTACTACTACCGCAGTAGAACCCTGTAAACTCGATTCTAATAAATAGATCTTCTCATCCTTTTTAGCAGCTTTTAAAGCTGCTTTTAAGACAATTGTTTCACAAAATGTTGAAGCAGTTTCAGCAACAGGCATTGTGTAGTTAGAGTTTAAAGTTGATTCACTAAAAACACAGTCTGCGTGATAGGCGTGTCCCAGTTCATGAGCAAGTGTAATAACATCTCCAAATGTGCCATTAAAATTAGTTAAAATACGTGATTCTTTTAAAGGATGGATATCCTGACAAAATGCTCCACCAACTTTTCCTTTATAAGGGAAATAGTCTACCCAGTTTTCAGTAAAAGCTCTTCTAGCTAAACTTTCTAAGTTAGGACTAAATGTCGCAAAGTTCTTTAAGATAAACTCTTGTGCTTCTTCAATACTAATCTCTTTAGCACTTTCTCCCATCGGTGCATCTAAATCATACCAAGGAAGTCCGTTTTTATGACCTAATAATTCACCTTTTCTTTTTAAATACTTCCGAAATACAGGTAAATACTCTTTCATTGAATCTAGCATTGCATTTAATGTTTCTTCACTCATTCTTGAGTTTATTAAAGCTTTATCTAAAGCTGATTTATACCCTCTAAACTCAGTTAGGATATTTACTTGTCCTTTAATACCATTCATCGCAAAAGCAATCGATTTATCGATTTTATCATAAGCCTTTAATTCAGCCTCATACGCTGTTTTACGTATTTCTTGGTCTGAATCCTCTGATTTTCCTATAATCTCAGGTAGAGTTAATGTTTCACCATTAAACTCGATTTCTAGAGTAGACGTCAATACTCTTTGGAGTTTACTCCAGAGTCCTGCGCCTGACTGGTTAAGTTTCGATAATAATCCTTCTGTTTTCTCATCTAGATTATATTTGTTGTACTTGATGATTTCTTTAATTACAAATTCATGCTCTTTTAGAAAGTCACTTGAAGCAATGACCTCATCAATATCTTCAATTTTACTAATATACGCTGAAAACAATGTATTTACTTCTGTGAACTCACTAAATTTCTTTTGTAAGATAACGCTATATCTTGAACTTTCAGGATCAACTGTATTAGTTGAACTATTTAATGAAACAAAACTAAATAATCTATCCGCTAGTTCTGATATTTCAATTTCTAATAATAAGTAGTCTTTGACGATGATTTTTGAATCCTGATTTCCAAGAAATAAATCCTTAAACAAATTTGATTTTTTTAGTAATGTATCAACTTTATCAACATCTGTTAAAAACTCTTTTGATTTATATGATTCATAAAGTTTTGATAAATCCCAATTATTCATTACTCCACCTCTTCTATTTGATTTAGAACGTGCCAATCACGTCCTAGAAAACTAACATTTGTCTCTTTGAAAAAATCTTCATATGATGCATTTCTAAATTCACTTATGTAGTGTAAATATGTAAGTCTTGAAATTAAGTCTTTCATAATTCTATCTTCGCCTTCCATAGGTAACCCGTGAGTAGGAAGAATAATAGTATTCCCTAATTTTGCAATTATTTTTTTAATTGAATTAATATTTGCTTCAGGATTTTTCTCAGAACAGTAGGGAATGCTTGGAGCGCCTTTGTTATCACAAATAATATCATCTCCAACAAAAACATACTTATCGTTCAAGGTTATTAAAAGCCCGTCTTTTGAATGTCCACTATTTATCTCTAGAAGAAATTTATGTCTTCCAAATTCAATTTTCTTTTTATCAACTACGGTAATATTTGGTAAATAGTTTTGATAGTCTTCAACGTATTTTTTCAAAGTATATTGAGCAAATATACTACCAAAAATCGTTGCTTCTTTCACTCTTGGTAATCCCCCGATATGATCGGGATGAAAATGGGTAAGAATGACATTAGTAATTACTATCCCCTTTTCTTCTAGATCTTTTTGAACTTGCAAGAAATGTCTTCTAAATCCAGTATCAATAATAGTGCATTCTAATTCATTAATAATAACAAAGATATTCAATCCAAGGAATCCGCCATTCTCAGGTTCAAACTGATATACTAAAACATCTTTTTCTAAGGTAATTATTTTCATCAAATAACCTCACTTACAACTAATCCGAGTATTGTGATATCTAAATCATCACTTGCTGAAATCATAATTGTTTTAGTGTTTTCAACTGTCTTATCTACTAAAGCATCAAAATTAAATTTACTTTCATAATAAATACAACGATCTAACTTTGGAGCAGTTGTTGGTTTTTTAGGAACATAAACAGTACAACAATCCTCAAATGGTTTTATTGAGATTTGATAACAGTCTATTTTCTTTGATAGTTTAATAATATCTATTTTATCGTAAGTAGATAAAGGTCTAACCACAGGCATATTTACCACTTCGTTAATAACACTCATACTTTTAAGTGTTTGTGAAGCTACTTGCCCAACACTTTCACCGTTTAATAAAATAATATTATTATTCTTTAATGCTATTTTTTCTGCTATACGATACATCATTCTTCTCATAATAGTAATATTATAAGCTTCTGGGATATAATCAAGTAAAGCAGTATGTAGTTCCATAAAAGGAACCATGTGTAGTCTTATTCTAGAATGAGGTGCATAAATAGCTAATTTTTTAGTTAAATCAATAACTTTTTGAGCTGATTCAATTGAAGTTAAAGGTGTTGATTCATAATGAATTCCTTCAATTTCAATACCTTGTTTCATAGCTAAGTAACCGGCAACTGGTGAATCAATTCCTCCACTTAACATTAATAATCCTTTACCAGCAACACCAACAGGGAATCCTCCCATACCTTTAATCTTTTTACAATAAACAAAAGCAGCTTCAAGTCTAACTTCAATATGCAATACAAGTTC
>DAOVWR010000021.1 GCA_030636545.1 Mycoplasmatota bacterium | reverse complement strand
GAAACATCAAGTTGTCGTTTATGTGTTGTTGATGTTGAAAATCTTAATTGCCTACAAAATTCTTGCATACTTGGTGTTCAAGATGGTATGGTTGTAAAAACAAATACAAAAGAAAGTCATGACGCAGTTGTTCAAAACTTACAATTATTAGCTAGTAATCATATTTTTGAGTGCTGGGCTTGTGAAAGAGAACATAATTGTGAATTACTAGACTTAATGAGAAGATTTAGTGTGGAAAATGTATATGGTGAAAGCACTAATTACTTTAAAAAAGAAAGATTAATCAATGATTCATCTTCTGCGATTGTTTTAGATAGTGGTAAATGTATTTTATGTGGTAGATGTGTAACTGCTTGTGAAGTATACACAGGACTCAACATCTTAAATTTCAATGAACGTGGTAATGAAACCTATGTTGGACCTGCATTATTTCAAAACATGGAAGATAGTGGATGTATTTACTGTGGTAAATGTATTCAAGCATGTCCAGTCGCAGCTATCAAAGAAAAATCTGAAATTGATTTAGTATTAGAAGCTTTAGCTGATAAAAATAAAAAAGTCATTATTGCTCCTGCTCCTTCAGTAAGAGTTGCACTTGGAGAAGAATTTGGTAGTGACATCGGAGAAAACGTTGAAGGTAAAATGTTTACTTCATTCAAAATGGTTGGATTTGATGAAATTATGGATATTAATTTTGCCGCAGATCTTACTATTATGGAAGAAGGAACTGAATTATTGAAAAGAATTAAATCTGGGGAAAGATTACCTCAATTTACTTCATGTTCTCCTGGATGGATAAACTATATCGAGCAATATGAACCAGAATACTTACAAAACTTATCAACTGCAAAATCTCCTCAACAAACAGCAGGAATTATTTCTAAACACCATTTCGCTTATGAACAAGGATACAGAATTGAAGATATTAAATTTGTCTCAATTATGCCTTGTATAGCTAAGAAACATGAAGCGAGAAGACCTGAAATGGAATATGAAGGAATAAGAGATGTTGATTATGTTTTAACAACAAGAGAATATGCTAGACTATTAAAACGTAAAGGTATTAATCTTATGAAATTGGAAGATTCAAAACCTTACGGAGATTTAGCTAGATATACCGGTGCTGGAATGATATTCGGGGTAACAGGAGGAGTTATGGAAGCCTCATTAAGAACAATATCAGAAGTATTAGGTGAAGAAGATCATGAATTAGAATTTCATAATGTTCGCGGAACTAAAGGTATAAAAGAAGCAACATATACTCTTGCAGGACAAGAATTAAATGTTGCTGTAGTTCATGGTGGATCTAGTATTAAAGAATTCTTCAAGAAAATGAAAAAATCTAAAAAACAATATCATTTCGTAGAATTTATGGGATGTATCGGTGGTTGTATCAATGGTGGTGGCCAACCAATTCATTCAGCGAAAGTTCAAGAAACCGTTGATATCAGTGCTCTTAGAACTGCGTCTGTTTATAAAATTGATGAACACAAAAAACATCGTGAATCACATGAAAATAAGATAATTACAAAAATGTATCATGATTGGCTAGGTGAACCAGGTACAGATTTCGCTAAAGCTTTAATGCATACAAAGTATCAACCTAGAAAATTCTATAAATAAGTAAAAGCCCAAGTAATTGGGCTTTTTTTTGCAAATAAAAAAGCCACTTAAGTGGCTAAGTTATTATTTTTTATTTACACCGTAACGTCTATTAAATCTTTCAACACGACCAGTTTGTGAAGCGAATTTTTGTTCACCAGTATAAAATGGGTGACAATTCGAACAAGTATCAACACGTACTTCTTTTAACGTGCTTCCACCTTCAAAAACATTTCCACATGTAGTACAAGTAATAGTTACTGTTTTGTAATTTGGATGTATTCCTTTTTTCATCGTTATTGCTCCTTCCGCCATGGTTTCCCATAGTAAGTTTTAATTGCTATCAAATTATATCAAACAATATTTATATAATCAAGTAAAATATATCTTTTTTTAATTTCCTAAAAATATTTTGTTTAATATACTATAATAACAATTGTG
This sequence comes from Mycoplasmatota bacterium, assembly GCA_030636545.1. Lineage (GTDB taxonomy): Bacteria > Bacillota_I > Bacilli_A > Izemoplasmatales > Izemoplasmataceae > JAFGXW01. The sequence continues at coordinate 14,573 of DAOVWR010000021.1, read as the reverse complement.
TTATAATTAATAAGAGACAGAGAAGGTGAAAATAATGCGACAAATTAATTTAGTAGATATTACGAAACTAGTGAAAGAAGCTGTGATTAAAATTAATTACAATTTGGATCAATCACTTGTTTCTTTAATTCAAAAAGCAAAAACAAATGAAACAAGAGACTTATCAAAATCTATTCTTTCAGATATTCTTGAAAATCAAGAAATTGCTAAAGAAGGTAATATTCCTTTATGTCAAGATACTGGCGTTGTTGTTGTTTTATTAGAAGTAGGAAATAATGTCACTTATGAAGGTGATATTTATGAAGCAATTAATGAAGGTGTAAGACAAGGTTATCTTGAAGGTTATTTGCGTAAATCAATGGTGACCCATCCATTTAACCGTGTTAATACATTAGATAATACTCCTGCGATTATTCATACAAAAATAATCCAAGGAGATAAGATAAAAATGAAAATTGCCGCTAAAGGTGGCGGTAGTGAAAATATGAGTAAAGTCACAATGCTTACTCCTACAGAGGGAATTGAAGGTGTTAAACAGTTAGTATTAGATACGATATTTAATGCTGGTGGAAAACCATGTCCTCCTCTTATTGTTGGTATTGGTATTGGTGGAAATCTTGAGAAAAGTGCTCAGCTTGCCAAAGAAGCCATCTTTAGAGATTTAGATGACTGTAGTGATGATAAAACAATTAAGAAACTTGAAGAAGATTTATATAACGAAATAAATGCTTTAGGTGTTGGTCCCATGGGTGTTGGTGGAAATACAACATGTTTAGCAGTTAAAATAAATTACTACCCGATGCATATCGCAAGTTTACCTGTTGCGATAAATATTCAATGTCACTCAGCAAGACACACTGAGGTGGAATTATGATTAGATTAAACACACCTATCACAGATAAAGATATAAGAAATCTAAAAGTTGGTGAAAAAGTACTAATTACAGGAACTATTTATACAGCAAGAGATCAGGCTCACACAAGATTAATTAAAGAAGAAAATCTAGAATTTGAAATTGCTGGTAGTGTTATATATTATGTTGGACCAACTCCAAAAAGAGAAGGTTATGCCATTGGGGCAAGTGGTCCTACATCAAGTTATCGAATGGATAAACTAGCTGTCCCACTTATGGAAAAAGGCCTTAAGATAATGATTGGAAAAGGCGATAGAAGTGAAGAGTTTAGACATGAAATGATTAAAAATAATGCCGTTTATTTAATCACTACTGGTGGTGCTGGAGCTCTTATGAGTAGTAAAATTAAAAAAAGCACCCTCGTTATGTATGAAGATTTAGGTGCTGAGGCAGTCTATAAATTAGAAGTTGAGGATTTCCCTTGTTTTGTAGCTTATGATATTTATGGAAATAATATTTTCAAGGATAGTAATCATGAAAAATAACTTAAAACAAAGAAGTCTAAAACTCCACGAAGATAACAGAGGCAAGATTGAGGTTATCTCAAAGATAAGAGTTGAAACTAGTGATGATTTATCTTTAGCATATAGTCCAGGTGTCGCAGAACCTTGTCTAAAAATCAAAGATAATCCTGAAGATATTTATAAGTATACTGCTAAAGGAAACATGATAGCTATCGTCACAGATGGTAGCGCAGTTCTAGGACTAGGCAATATTGGCCCTCATGCTAGCTTGCCGGTAATGGAAGGAAAAGCAATTCTATTCAAAGAATTTGCTGGAGTAGATGCTTTCCCAATATGTCTTAATACTCAAGATCCAGAAGAAATTATTTCAATCGTAAAAAATATATCACCATCATTTGGCGGAATAAACTTAGAAGATATTAGTGCACCAAACTGTGTTTTCATTGAAAGAAGATTAAAGGAAGAACTAGATATACCTGTTTTCCATGATGATCAACATGGTACGGCAATTGTTACCATTGCCGCTCTTATCAATGCTTGTAGATTAACTAACAGAAGACTTGAAGATCTTGAAGTTGTTCTTAGTGGCACTGGTGCTGCTGGAAGTTCAATAGCTCGATTATTAAAAGATGTCGGCGTAAAAAAAGTTTATGGCTATAATATGGAAGGAGTAATTCTAAAATCTAAATATGACAATTACTCATTCTCCGAAAAAGAGCTGATAGATCAATCGGTTATTAGTTTCCCTACAAACCTTCAAAATGACTCTCTAAAGGCTTTAATAGAAAACAAAGATGTCTTTATAGGTGTTTCAGCAAAAAACCTAGTAACTAAAGATATGGTTAGATCTATGAATAAAGATCCATTCATCTTTGCGATGGCAAATCCTGATCCTGAAATTAGTGTTGAAGACGCATTAGAAGCAAACGCTTATATCATTGGAACAGGTAGATCAGATTATCCAAATCAAATAAATAATGTTTTAGCTTTTCCTGGCTTATTTAGAGGAGCTTTAGATTCCAAGTCTACTAAAATTACTGAAAGTATGAAGTTACATGCTGCTAAGGCAATTGCTTATATTATTAAAGATGAAGAATTAAAAAGAGATTATATTATCCCTTCTCCATTTGATAAAAGAGTTGTGAAGGCTGTTGCAAAAGCTGTTAGTGATGAAGTAATAAGATTAAAAATATATCGCAAATAAAAATAATCGTCCAATGGGCGATTATTTTTTTATTCTAGTTTAAATCTATTGAATCAAGTATTGTTTGTGTATCTTCGATTGTTGATACTTTAATATATTTATTTGAGATTGTGTAGAAATAATCATCAATAAATTTACTCTTATAAACATATACATCATATGCAGACTCAGCATCTGCAGAATCAGCAGCATGTGTAACATATCCGTTAAATGTAAATCCAGTTACTAAATCGATATTGTAAACTAGGATTCCACTAGTATAACTATATCCACTATCTCCAAAATTATAAGTAGTGAATGGAAGTGCGATAATTCCTTTAGATAAACTTACAAGTAAATCTTTATGGTTATAAGTAACTGTACTGTTTGCCCATCCGAATTCTGAATAATCAAAGATAATTTCATCAAATACAAATGGATTTGATTTGTCACTTATATCGTAAATAGAGATTTTTAGTCCTTGTGTTCCACCACTATTATCTCCAAATCCAATTCCTAACATAAAGTCTTCACCTAGCGGTTGTAGATAAGTACTAAATCCAGGAATTTCTAATTCACCTTCAATTACTGGGTCAGTTGGATCAGTTAAATTAATTACATAGAATGGATCAGTTTGTTCAAATGTAACTAAGTAAGCATAATCTCCAACAAATCTTGTAGATTTAATTTGTTCATTAGGTTTACCTAAGTTTTCAAGTAGTGCTACTACAACTAAATTTTCATCTAATACATATAGTCTATTATTTGTTTCTTCACCCCAACCTGATGTTGTAGTGATTCTTAAATATCCATTATATTCGTCTATTGAAAATTGATTTAATGTGTATCCACTTACCATACCAGTTCCTTTGTACTCTACTTCTCCATCATCAATTGCAACTTTCATAATTGCTGTTTTTGATTCATAAACTGGTTCTTCTACTTCAACATAATCAACCATTGGCCAGAAGTAGTAAACAGATCCAACTAAATAGATATTTTCGTTTGAAACATATAAGTTATATCCACTATCTCCTAAAATTGTTTCCATATCTACTTGTGTAGTATCTAAATCAATACCATAGAAAGTAGTAAATGAATTAGGATTAGATCCTTCAATATAAACTACATCTTCATAAGTTGCTTTTGTAACTTGTCCGTTTACTGAATATTCTGATAAGTAGTAATCAATATCTACATCTTCATCATAGAAAGGAATATAATTGTTTGTTACGATGTATAAATTATTTTCTATCTTTCTTGTACCAGTAAAATACCCATTCATTAAGTATTCGTCTTGTAATTCAAAGTCATTATTTTTATCAAATACTAATACTTTAATGTGGCTACTATTTTGATGCCAATAATATGGTTCGATATAAGATGGCTCTGTTTCTCCACCTTCGTCATCACCTGGTTCAGTTTCATAATCTTTACATTCAAAATTGTATTGGTTACCGATAATTACTAGGTAATCATCATCTACATACATACCCATTGGGTAGAACTGTTCTCCAGAACACATTTCATTAGAGAAAGTAAATGTTTTGTATAAACTTAATACATCAGGTCCATCGACAGTAGTATAAGCTAATGAGATTTGAACTTTATTTTGATACATTGTGTAAATATACTTACCATCAGTAAGAACATTATCCATTTCTTCAACACCAATAACTTGGTTGTTAGTACCTGAATAATCATCACTTCCTGAATCTGCGTTTTCAGTTCCATCGTCACTTGTTAGAACATTTGTTGTATCAAAATTAGCTTCTGGAGCTCCTACAGTTCCATCAAAAGTTCTAAGTCCCCAACCAAAAGTATCATAGTTTGAACCCATTCTTTCTTGGAAAGTTGTATAGATATCCATAATATCATTTGCTGAATTAACAGCAACTAAATCACCTGTTGGTAATGATGCTTGAGGGCTTAATGCAATTGTAGCCACAATAACAACTGCCACAACTGGAGCTAAGGCAGCACTTGACATTAAAGCAATTCGAGTTTTAAAACTCTTAAGCGGTGTACTGATTCTCATTTGTCTTTGTTTAAGTGACAGTGCACTATTTAACTTAATTTCTTCAAATATTTTTGCACCCATTAAAACTGTGAATCCAATAACTACTAATAAGATAAAAGCAATACCTGGATTGTTTAATAAAAATAACATAATGATACCTCCTTAAATTTCTAAAGCTTTTTTAAAATCCTTTAAATATCCTCTGTTTACTTCTAAGTGTTCAGAGTTTTTTAGTAACAGATTGAGCTTAGAGTTAAGAGCTGGTTTAATGTAATCGATTTTACCAATGTTAACTAAACAGTATTTACTAATACGGATGAAGTCTTTATGTTTAAGCAATTCTTCTATCTCATACAATTTTGTCTTTATTAACAATCTTGTATTGCTTAAAACACCATATACATCTTCATTTTCAACAATGAAATAGTAGAAGTTTCTAGATTCAACATTCTTTTGTCCAAATTCATTGTTTCCGATAATATGTATTTCTTCTCCTCTTACAATTAAATCAAGTAGTTTAGTTACTCGGGTAATCTCTGAAGAATTGAAAACGATATTTATTTTATCATCTTCAACTAATTCCTTGTCATCAGTTAAGATATAATCATAACTGATTGTTTCAACAAGGTTTAACCTGTCTTTTATTATTTTATGTTCACTTTTCGAAACTTTTAATTTAAACATAAAATAGCCTCCTTCTGAAGTTACACATAGAATATCACTTCTTTTTCTATAAATAAATAGCTTTACGGTATCATACATTTATTTTACACCAAACTACAAGAAAAATATAGTTATCCAATAAAAAGAGACCAGTTAAGGTCTCTTTATAGTTCTTTTAACTTCTTATATAATTTTGCGATTGGTAATCCTACTATTGTAAAATAATCACCTTTTACTTCTTTAATAAATTTAGATCCATATGCTTGAATACCATAAGCCCCTGCTTTGTCTAGTGGTTCTTTTGTATCAACATATTCCTGTATTTCTTCATCAGACATATCATAAAATGTTACATCTGTAGAACTATAGAAAGAATCTCTATAAATATTATTTACAATAGCACACCCAGTTAATACTGTATGTGTTTTACCACTTAATAACTTTAACATTCTAACAGCATCTAGCTCGTCAACTGGTTTCCCTAAAGGAACACCATCAAGAATAACTAAAGTATCAAAGCCAAGTACGTAATCGTCAGGATTTCTACTGCTTATATCTTCAGCTTTTTTCAGAGCTATATCCATAACAACTTCTTCATTTGTAAGATCTTTATTAATTTCTTCAGGTATCTTACTAGGAATCACTGTAAAATCAATATCTAATACTTTAAGCAACTCAATTCTCCTAGGTGATTTACTAGCAAGAATAAATTTTCTATCTTTATTATTCAACGTATGTAGCTTTTTCAGGCTTAACAAATATTAAAATAATACTAGCAACAAGTAGTGGTGCTAATAAAAATAGTACAGCTTCATTTGTTGGTTTACCAAAATATAATGCCAAAGAAGCCAAGATAAATGGAGAGATAATTCCTCCAAATCTACCAAATACACTAAAGAACCCGAAGAAATCATTTGCTTTTTCTTTTGGTACCATCTTAGCAAAATAACTTCTACTAACTGATTGAATACCACCTTGAGCAGTACCAATAAGTATACCAACAATCCACATTAAATATGTAGTTTCAGGACTAACGATTAAACTTACAACGTAAATACTTAAAGCATAAACTAAGATTCCGTAAAAAATCATTTTCTTTCCACCAAAGCGTGTAGTTAAACGACCATAAATAATTGCTGATGGGAATCCAATAAATTGAACTAATATTACCACTCCTAATAATACTGGAGCACTAACATTAAGGTCGGTACCTATATTAACAGCTAATCTAATAACTGTATTTACAACATCAATATAAAGTAAATACGCAATTAAGAATAAGAAAATATAACGATAAGCTCTAATATCTTTAAATGTTTTACCTAATCTTTTTAAAGATTGTAAAAGCGTATTTTCACTACTATCAATACTATATGTTTGTTCAACATCTCTTAATATTGGTAATGAATAATATAACCACCAAGCAACAGCGACTATAAATGCAAAACTCATTGCTAAATGCCCTAAAGATGCATCTAACATACCGAATGTTACCATGAAATATGGAATCATTCCGAAAAAGAATGGAACTAAACTACCAATATATCCCCATGCAAATCCTGTCGCACTAATTTCATCCATTTTGTCGTGAGATGTAACATCTACTAAGAACGCATCGTATACTACGTTAGTTAAGTTATACCCAATACTTGAAATCGAGAAGATAACTAATAATAGTAACCAATCAAGTCCAGGGATTGCGATCCCAAACCCACCAACTATTCCGATAACTAAGAATATCTTAAAGAATTTTCTTTTGTTTCCGCGATAATTAGACCATGCTCCAATAACTGGGCTTAATAATGCTACAGTTAAAGCTAAAGCACTTGTTAAATACTTAAATATTGCCGATCCTGTTGTCCAATCTGCACCTGCTTGACTCATATAAACTTCGTTATATAAAATTGGAAATAAAACCGTAATTACTGTTAAAATAAAAGCAGAATTAGCTATGTCGTATAAAACCCAGGCACGCTCTTTCTTACTTAGTTTTGGAAGTTTAAACATATAATCTCTCCATTCTTTTTTTTATCTACTTTATATATTATAGCACAAATACCAAATATCAAGAAAATATTTTGTATTTCAAAGTAAACCATTATATAATATCTAATAGCAATTAATATGATATAATTATACTAAGGTGATGAACATGAAAAGAGATTTAAGAAAATTTGTAGTAAATAAAAAAAATTTAAAAGAGAATGAAACAATCGTTGTAGCACTCAGTGGTGGTGTAGATTCAATGGTTCTTTTAGATATCTTAAATAACCTAAAATTAAATTTAAATCTTATTATTTCCCATGTTAATCATAAAAAAAGAGTTGAATCAGATACTGAGTATAAAAACATCAAAAACTTAGCTAAAAAGTTAGAAATTCCTTTTGAAGGATATATTGTTAAGGATAACCAAAAAGTGAATTTCCATGATGATTCAAGAAACCAAAGATATGGCTTCTTTAAAGCTGTTGCGCAAAAATATCAGGCCTCAAAAATCATCGTTGCTCACCACCTTGACGATCAAGTGGAAACAACATTAATGCGCCTTACAAGAGGTACATCATTTAGTGGGTATGCTGGAATTCCAGAAATTAGAAAAGATAGAAATATCTCAATTGTTAGACCGTTAATGGAAGTTACAAAAGAAGAAATTCTTAGTTATGCTAAAAAGTATGATATCGTTTATTATGAAGATTTGTCTAATGAAGAGGATGTATACACAAGAAACAGATATCGTCATAATATTATTCCTCTTTTAAGACAAGAAAATCCCAATCTTAATGAAAAAATTATTCAATTTAAAGATTATATTGAATCAGCTGATACCGTCTTAAATAGACTAAGAGATGAATACATAAAAAATAATTGTTTTTATAATAATGTAAACTTAAGAACATTCAATGAACTCGAAAAAATCATTAAAATAAAAGTTCTTCAGTACTTAATTAATAAAACCTCAAACAACCTAGTAGAGGTAAGTTATGAACAATATACAAGTATGATTAAACTATGTCTTAGTGAAAATCCAAATCAAACAATTTCGTTAGGACACAACTATAATTTTGTTAAAGAATATGACTATATTTATGTAGAACTAAAAGAGAAATATACTAAACAAAATATTGAAATAAAGAATTATGGAGAGTATTTTGTATCTGATAATGATAGTTACATTTTTAGCAAGAATAAAATAGAACAATATAATACACATTATTTCGAACTATGTTATAATGATAAGGTCTTTCCACTTTATCTAAGGAATAGAAATAATGGCGATAAAATGATACTCAAAGTGGGAACAAAAAAAGTAAAAGATATTTTAATTGATCAAAAAATTCCTTTATCTAAAAGAGACAAATTGTTTATCATTGCTGATAAAACTAATGTCTTATGGATTCCTGGAATTAAAAAATCTCATCAAAACAAAGATTGTATTAAAAGAATCTATATATACGAGGTGAAATGATGTTAGATAAAGATATCGAAAAAGTATTAGTTACCCAAGAAGAAATATTTCAAATTGCTAAAGATATGGGAAAAAAATTATCAAAAGATTATAAAGATAAGTTTCCACTAGTAATAGGATTATTAAAAGGATGTGTTCCTTTTATGGGATACCTACTTACAGAAATGGATATTCATCTAGAAGTTGGATTTATGGATGTTTCAAGTTACCACGGAGGAATTGAATCTGTTGGTGATGTCCAAATATTAAAAGATTTAGGAATCCCAGTTCACGATCGTCACATCATTATTACCGAAGACATTGTAGATACTGGAAAAACTATCAAAGTAATAAAAGATTTACTATTATACCGTGGAGCTAAAAGCGTTATAGTAGCAACATTATTAGATAAACCAGAGGGTAGAGTAGTACAATTAGTTCCAGAATATATCGGAACAACTATTCCAAAAGAATTTGTTGTAGGCTTCGGACTAGATTATGATGAAAAATACCGAAACTTACCATATGTAGGAGTACTTAAACCTGAAATTTATAACAAATAGGGAAGTGTAAATATGGCAGAAAAAAAACAATTAAAACCAAAACAAGGGAAACCACAACAAGGAAGACTAGGTAGTCTTATTGTTGTAGCAATTATACTGTTATTTGTATTTGCAGCAGTGTATATGTATACTTACGAGGAAGATCAACCGATCCCTTATAAATACAGTACTTTTGTTACAAAAATTAACAGTGGTGATGTTGAAACAATTAAATCAACACCAATTTCTGGAGAAATCAATACTGGTGCTTATTTAATTGAGGGAACATTGAAAAATGGTAGTTCTTACTATTTAGAAGTTCCAACTCAAGAAACCTTGGAAAATATAATTGATTTAGCTGAAACTAATGGTATTGTGTATGAACATATTAGAGGTTCATCTTATAGTTTTTGGAGTATCATTATTATGCTATTACCAATTATTATCCTGATATTTATCATTGGTTACTTTATGAGAAATCAAGGTGGAAATAATAAGGCCTTTGAATTTGGGAAAAACAGAGCAAAACTTAATAAAGGAAAAACAACTACATTTGATCATGTAGCTGGTATCGAAGAAGAAAAAGCTGAAATGGCCGAACTAATCGATTTCCTTAAAAATCCTAAAAAATATATTGCATTAGGAGCCAGAATTCCTACTGGAGTACTACTTGTTGGGCCTCCTGGTACAGGGAAAACATTACTAGCTAGAGCAGTAGCCGGCGAAGCAAGCGTTCCTTTTTACTCAATCAGTGGATCTGATTTCGTAGAAATGTTTGTTGGTGTTGGAGCAAGTCGTGTACGTGATATGTTTAAAACAGCAAAACAAAATGCACCATGTATTGTCTTTATAGATGAAATTGATGCAGTTGGACGTCAAAGAGGAGCTGGACTTGGTGGAGGTCACGATGAACGTGAACAAACACTTAATCAGTTACTTGTTGAAATGGATGGATTTGGATCAAATTCAGGTATTATCGTAATTGCTGCAACAAACAGACCTGATGTATTAGACCCAGCCTTACTAAGACCGGGACGTTTTGATCGTCAAATTACAATTGCTAGACCTGATATAAAAAGTAGAAAAGAAATACTTATGGTTCATGCTAAAAATAAAAAAATAGATCCAAGTGTTACTTTTGATGAAATCGCAAAAAGAACTCCAGGATTTACTGGAGCTGACTTAGAAAACTTATTAAATGAAGCTGCAATCCTAACTGCTCGAGAAAACAAACATGCAATTAAAATTCATCATCTTGATGAAGCAATTGATAGAGTTATGATGGGACCAGCAAAAAAATCAAGAGCTTTATCAAAAAGAGAACGAGATTTTATTGCTCACCATGAAGCTGGACACGCTGTTTTAGGTATCAAGCTAGATAACGCAAACATTGTTCATAAAGTTACAATTATTCCCCGCGGGAAAACTGGTGGTTACGCACTTATGCTTCCTGAAGAAGAAGAATCTTTCTTATCTACTAAGTCTGGATTACTTGATAGAATTACGGGATTACTTGGTGGACGAGTTAGTGAAGAAATCATCTTTGATGATGTATCAACTGGTGCTCATAATGACTTCCAACAAGCGACTGAAATCGCAAGATCTATGGTTACTGAATACGGAATGAGTTCACTTGGTCCAATTCAATATGAAAAACGTTCTGATCAAGTATTCTTAGGAAGAGACTATAACACTAATAAAATGTTTAGTGATCAAGTAGCTTTAGAAATAGATAATGAAGTAAGACATATTATAGATGAATGCTATACTATCGCTGAAAAAGTATTAAAAGAAAATTTAGATTTAGTTAAGCTAATCGCTAAATTCTTACTTGAAGTTGAAACATTAACAAAAGAAAATATTTATGAAATAGTAGATACTGGAACTCTGAGTTGGTGGGACAATAAAAAAGTAAAAGACGCAGCTAAAAAAGTTGCTAAACCTAAAATTACTAATGAAGTGAAAAATACAGTTGAAAATGAAGAAGTAAAAACAGAAGATACTACTAAGAAGAACGAAAGTTAAGTACTAAAAAGGATATCGTTGATATCCTTTTTTTATGATATAATATAGATGGTGATATTATGAGACTAGATAAATACTTAAAAGTATCAAGAATTATTAAAAGAAGAACAGTCGCAAAAGAAGTCGCAGATAACGGAAGAATTTTTGTTAATGATAGAGTTGCAAAATCAAGTACGAAGCTTTTAGTAGGCGATATTATTGGTATTCATTTTGGCAATAAAATTGTTATAATTAAGGTTTTAGATTTGCTTGGATCTGCAAAAAAAGAAGATGCGAAAAATATGTTTGAAATAATTGAGGAAAAAAGGCTATAATATGTTGTAATGTGATTTAGTTTAATATATAATTATTTCACAATAGAAATAGGTGATAGAAATGAAAAAATGTTTGCTAATTATTTTATCAATGATATTCTTCATGACGCTTACTGGGTGTAAAGGTCCTGTAGAAAATGAAAATAATGTTTATGTAACTGTTTATCCTATGCAATATCTTGTAGAAGAGATAGCTGGAGACACAGTTGTAGTTAAAAGAGTTCCAGGTTCAACAGTTCATAGTGAATCAATTGATTGGAGCGCAAAAGAGATAATTGATATGATCAATGCTGATCTATTATTTTATGTAAATGCAGGTGTAGATACATATATTCCAGATAATGCTGATTCTACTTTTGCTGATGGTTCAGTTGAACTAATCGATGTATCCCAATATATTACATATAATAGAGTTTGTTATTCACACGAACATACTCATTTAGAGCCGGATGATAATCCGATATTAGATTGTGATGAAAATTCACTATCTGATGATCCTCATTTTTGGTTAGATCCTGTAAGAATGCAGCAAGCTGCAGAACTTGTAAGAGATAAATTGATAGTAGCATATCCAGAAAATAGTGAATTATATGAAAATAACTATACTGTAATATCTGCTGCACTTGAAAAACTAGATGATGATTACCAAGAAATGGCTGATGAAGCACTTAAACCTATTATCACAACTGCTATGTTATTTACTTATTGGCATGCTCGTTACGATATTGAAATAATGTCTATCGTCACAAGCCCCCATTCATCAGAAAGCATTCCAAGTGATTTAATTGAGTTTGTTAATGAAGCTTTACATCACTTTATTCATCATATTCTATTTGAAAAAAATACTAACTCACCAGCTGGTGAACAAGTCTTAGAGGCCTTACAAGCAGTAGATGATGAAGCAATTGCATTATATCTACACGGTCTTGGAAACCTTACAAATGAAGAGATAGAGAACGGCTATACATATATGTCTATTATGTACGATAACTTAGAAGTCTTAAAAGAGGCGACAAAATAGCACATTATTTGTGCTATTTTCTTTATATATCCAATAATTATATGGTATAATCTATTATGCAGAAATTAAATGAGGTGACTATTTATGGCAAAATTATCAGATCAAGAGATTGTTAGAAGAGAGAAACTAGAATTTTTAAAAGAAAAGGGTGTTGATCCATTTGGACAACGTTTTGATCGTAATAACAATACTAAGACTCTTTTAGACAAATATGACGAATATACTAAAGAAGAATTACATGATATGGAAACAGAGGAAATCATTGTTGCTGGCCGTATTATGACAAAAAGAGGAAAAGGAAAAGCTGGATTTATGCATATTATGGACCAGTTTGGACAAATCCAACTATACGTTAGAAAAGACGTAATTGGTGAAGACTCTTTTGAAATATTCAATAAATCAGACTTAGGTGATATCGTTGGTGTTTATGGAACTATCATGAGAACTAATACCGGTGAACTAAGTGTTAAAGTATCAAAATACGTTCACTTATCAAAAGCTTTAAGACCTCTTCCTGAAAAATATCATGGTTTAACTGATATTGAAGAAAGATATCGTCGTAGATATGTTGATTTAATAACAAATACAAAATCACGAGAAACATTTATTACTCGTTCAAAAGTAATTTCAATGATGAGAGATATCTTAGATGAAAAAGGCTTCTTAGAAGTTGAAACACCAGTACTTCATCCAATTCTTGGTGGAGCTAACGCAAGACCTTTTATTACTCACCATAATACATTAGATATGGAGTTTTATTTAAGAATAGCAACTGAGTTATACTTAAAAAGACTTATAGTTGGTGGATTTGATGGTGTTTATGAAATTGGAAGAACATTTAGAAATGAAGGTATGAGTATTAAACATAATCCTGAATTTACAATGCTTGAGTTATACCAAGCTTATGGGAATCTCGATACAATGATGGAACTAACTGAATATATGATTTCTTCAATCGCTAGAAAATTAGGTAAAGAAACAGTCATTTACGGCGAAAAAGAAATTCATCTAGGTGCTCCTTGGGCAAAACTGCATATGGCTGACGCTGTTAGAGATGTAGTTGGAATAGATTTTTGGGATAAAGCTATGACTTTTGAAAAAGCCAAAGCGTTTGCTCTTAAAAAGAATTTAGAAGTGCCAGCACACTATACAGGAACTGGGCATATCTTAAACTTATTGTTTGAAGAATACGTTGAAAGCCAAGTTATTCAGCCAACATTTGTTTATGGACATCCTATCGAAATTAGTCCGTTAGCTAAGAAAAATATGGTAGATTCACGTTTCACAGATAGATTTGAATTATTTATTGATGGTCGTGAATATGCAAATGCATTCACTGAACTTAATGATCCAATTGATCAAAAAGAACGTTTCTTAGCTCAAATAGATGAAAAAGAACTAGGTAACGATGAGGCCAATGAAATGGACATCGATTACATTGAAGCATTGGAATATGGAATGCCACCTACAGGTGGACTAGGAGTTGGAGTTGATCGTTTAGTTATGCTGTTAACTGATTCTCCTTCAATAAGAGACGTTTTATTATTCCCACATATGAAACCAAGAGGAAAATAAGTTTAAAGAACTGAATTTAATTCAGTTCTTTTTTATTAGTTTTTCAGCATATCATTAGTTTATAAATTAAATCAACTATATAATGTTGTTAAGACGTAGTTAAAGAGGTGTATTATGATTTATAACAATATATATGAATTAATTGGAAATACTCCAATAATAAAATTAGATAAATTAATAAATGAAAATATGGCAGAGATTTACTTGAAACTAGAATGGTTTAATCCTGGTGGAAGTGTAAAAGATAGAATTGCAATCAGTATGATTGAAGCAGCTGAAAAAGAAGGGTTAATAAAGCCTGGTGATACTATCGTAGAGCCAACAAGTGGAAATACCGGAATTGGTATTGCAATGGTCGCGGCTGCGAAAGGTTATCATTCAATATTAGTTATGCCTGATAGTTTAAGT